>CAZTHA010000133.1:0-10575 GCA_964613435.1 uncultured bacterium | reverse complement strand
CCCAAGCGAAAGGACTTATCCACGTTATATCCCGAAGGAACTCCCAATACGAGTTGCCAGGAGGCGGTTTCCAAACCCCTGCTTCAACTTTATTGCCGCCATCGGAAGCTGATATTCATTGAAAGGATTGCGGCCCTCCTCTTTTATCTTCTCGTTTCTTGCTTCGAGGACAGGGTCATTGGGCGTGGCGAAGGGAAGTCGGGTAATGATAAGATTACGTAGTGCCGAGCCGGGAACATCGACTCCTTCCCAGAAGCTGTCGGTAGCGAACAAAACTGCGTTACCATCTTCCTTGAAAAGTTCGAGCAGATAATGACGCTCAATTTCGCCTTGTTTGTAACATTCGAGTCCTTCAGCGGCCAATTGTGGCGCAAGGACATTGTAAAGAAAATTCAAATGACTGTAGGAAGTGCACAAAATCAGGGCTCCGCCCCTTGATGCGGCAATGATTTGCAGCAAAGGACCGGATACGGCCTCGGTAAATAACGGGCTGGCCGGGTCAGGTATATCGGTAGGTATGAAAAGGCGGGCCTGGCGTTCATAATTGAATGGTGAGGGAAAACGCCCTTCCAGAGGTTTTACTTCAAGATCTTCGCTATCGAGCCCAAGTCGATCTCTAATGAAGTTGAAATTCTTTCGGGTAGTCAGAGTACCCGATACGAGAATGCAGCAATCGATTTTCTTGAAGCAATAGTCAAGCATTGGCCTGGCCACCACTATTGGCAGGGAATGAAAAGCGGGGTAAATGCCGTTTCTGCGAACCATTGCGGTAAAAAAGTGGACATAAAGCTCGCGATCAGGGGTTTCAACATCAAAAAGAATGTTGATCGAGCTGCCAATTTCTTCGAGCCTGGTCGAATAGGAAGAAAGTTCGGTGAGAGGCAAGTCAAAGTGTCGCCGCTCTTCTTCGTCATCACCAAGTTGATTGTTGAGTTTGCGGGCAAGCTTTTTCATGCGCGAGGCAAGACGCTTGCATTCGTCGCGAAGTTTGAATGCGTAATGTACCAGTGTTTCAAATTCACGGCGCCCCTCTTCTTTTGGTCCGATTCGCAATCGATGTTCACCATTCTGCGCCTTATCAGGGTTGACAAAAAAGGTGGTCAGATTTTCAAAGAGGGCGCGACTCAAATCCCCGATTTCAAGGCGGGTTGGAATCAGCTCATTACTTATTTCTTCGAGAAAGCTGCTGCGTTCTTCACTGGAGATAGACCCATGGCTAAATGAAAGAGCAAGGTAAAGCTGGGCAAAAGTGCCGCTTTCCCGCCTTCCGCGTTTTTGATAAATCTTGCCAAGCTGCCGCTGAAAGCCAAGCGCGGTCGTTCTAAAGCCAAAATGTCTGGTTGCGGTTTCTTCAAGATTATGTGCCTCATCGAGAATAACCGCCTTGCATGCAGGTATGACCGCAGTCTGGCTGTATTCGGAAGTTGCCGCCCGCAGAGCCAGATCAGAAAAAAGAAGATGATGATTGACCACAAGAATGTCGGCTTCTGAAGCGACTCTTCTTGCGTTATAGAAAAAGCATTCCTTGTATTCGCTGCAATTGATGCCGGGGCAGCTGTCTTTGTCGCAACAAACTTTTTCCCAGAGGGATTCAAGGGGAACCCAGTTCAAATCGCTGAGTGAACCATCGGCAGTTTTTTCTGCCCAGGCCACGAGACGCTGAAACTGGCCCAATTCTTCAGTTTCAAGAAGATGCTCACCATCTTCTGAGCCGAGATATTCCTGAATTTTGCGCAAACAGATGTAATTGCGCCGGCCTTTAACCAGGCAATAAGCAAATTCGAAGGGTATGATTTTTCTTAGAAGTGGCAAGTCTTTATTTACGAGCTGATGTTGCAGATTGATGGTATTGGTTGAAACCGCAACCCGGCAATTGTGGCGTTTGGCGTAATGAATCGCCGGAATCAGATAAGCCATGCTCTTGCCGATACCGGTTTCTCCTTCAAGAATGGCATGTCCCGGATTATTCATGGCAGCGACAATAAGCTTCATCAGGTTTTTCTGGCCGGCGCGCTCTTCGAATTTTTCAATCATTGAAGAAATTGGGCCATCTTCGGCAATGTAAGACACCAGTTCTTCTGCGTCGAGGGGGTCAGGTATCTCGGTTTTGAATGGTTCAACCACCACGTAAAAATCGCTACAATCATTATTATGTATGGCAAAACCTATTCCGGAATTGCCGCAGATACTGGCGACATTCATGTCAGGACCGGATGGTTTGAGCTTGCCGGATGGGTGATTGTGCAGCAAAATATCCCCAGGGCGAAGGCTGTTGATTATGGCCGGGGCAGAATCATGGTTGCCGCGGGCCAAAATACGAAGATCACCCCAGCCACCCTGCCGATCGATGGTTGCCGCTGAGAGCACTTCCGCACCTCCGGCGAGGTGTATTTCGTTTTTCAGCCGCAAACAATCAGCTTCAGCAAGTAAAACAGGTGAAGGAGGAATTTCGGCCTTTTTTTTTCGTGGGGGCATGCACGGCATTTTATGCACGATTAAACGCTTTGTCAATGGCCGTTTTTAAATTTTTGCCGACTTGATTTTCCCCGCCTGTACAGGCATAATAGCCGCAACCAAAATTTTAACTCAGGAGAAATTTCATGGGAAAACTCAATGGAAATGTTCTAATCGCTCAGGGCGGCGGACCAACCGCAGTAATCAATCAAAGTCTCGTCGGAGCCGTTCTCGAATCAAGAAAATTTCCCGAAGTTGACCGTGTTTATGGTGCTCTACATGGTGTTCGCGGAATCATTGAAGAAGATTTCGTCGATCTGACTCAGGCAACTACCCATAACCTCGAAAGAGTCGCCTGCACCCCCAGTTCAGCACTGCTTTCAACTCGCGACAAACCGGATGCGGCTTATTGCGAAAAGATTTTCAAGATCTGCATGAAACATCATGTCAGGTATTTCTTTTATAATGGTGGCAATGATTCTGCTGATGCCGTGCGCATTGTCAATGAAAATGCTGCTGAAGCCGGCTACGAATTGCGCTGCATCCACATTCCCAAAACCATCGATAACGATCTGAGGGTTACCGACCACTGCCCGGGTTACGGTTCAGCCGCCAAATTCGTCGCACAGGCCTTTGCCGGAGTAAACCTTGATAACCGTTCGATTCCCGGTGTTTACATCGGTGTGGTAATGGGCCGACATGCCGGCTTTCTGACCGCCGCATCTGCCTTCGCCAAGAAGTATGAAGATGACGGCCCGCACCTGATCTATCTGCCTGAAAGAACCTTTGACAAAGATCAGTTCCTCAAAGACGTCGACAGCGTTTATTCAAAATTTGGCCGATGCGTAATCGCCGTTTCGGAAGGGATTGTCGGAGCTGATGGGCAGCCTATCATCACTCAGCTTACCGGAAACCAGGAACGGGATGCTCACGGCAACATACAGCTTTCCGGAACCGGTGCACTTGGCGATCTTCTCGGACAGACAATCAAAGACGGTTTGAAAATCAAGCGTGTTCGCTCAGACACCTTTGGCTATCTGCAGCGCAGCTTTTTGGGTGTAGTATCCGAAGTTGACCAGCAGGAAGCCCGTGAAGTCGGCGAAAAAGCTGCCCAGTTCGCGATCTGGAACAACGTCGATGGCTCGGTAGCCATCAAGCGCACCGGTGACTATTCGGTCGATTATTTCCTGACACCGCTGCACACCGTCGCTCGCGAAACCAAGCACATGCCCGACTCTTACATCAATGCCGAAGGCAATGGTGTTACCACTGATTTCCTTAATTATGCCCGACCCTTGCTGGGTGGGCTTCCTGAATATGAAAGACTTCAGTGTCCGAAGGTTGCCAAAGCGTGAAAGAATCAGGCAACAACCGTCTGACCAGAACCATAAGCGGCCTGACCTCTCAAGGTCAGGCTTTTATTGACGAAGACGGCCGGGAAATCTGGATCAGCGGCGGATTTCTTCCTGGTGACAAAGTCAGTTTCTTTCTGGATGCTCGAGGCCGGGCCACAGGGGCAGAACTGATCGACCCTTCACCTGACCGGGTTAAACCGGATTGCTTTTTTCATGGCCCCTGTGGCGGCTGTGATCTTCTCGAATTGTCCGAAAAAGGTCGAAAACGTGAAAAGCAGGCAATGCTTAAAAGAGCACTGTCCAGAATCGAGGGCGGGGAAACGGCTCTTTTAAAGCCTTTTACCGCAGGCAAAGAATTGATTCGCTACCGACCTAGGGTCCGAATACATCAGAGCCGCAACCACGAGCATCGCGACGCGGGGTTTCTGGCTTCGGAAGCTTACCAGGGTAAGGTTCCGGGTGGGGTCGTTCCGGTAACTTCATGTGCGATTATCACTTCTCAGCTTAATAAGCGCCTGGTTGCCGTGAGAAACATTCTCAGCCACATGCCAATTTTTCTTGAAAACCTTACGCTGATGAGTTCTTCGTCCAAACACTCCGACAAGGTCGTTGGCCATGCAACTTTAATGAAGGGTAAAACCGCCGGGCATTTTCACAAGGAACTGATGAAGATCATGAAGGCCGGCCAGCTCAAAGGGCTTACCGTGTCAGGTTTTGATGGTAAAGTTAAAGAATCGCACGGCGATGCCTCAGTAACCGGCCTGATAGCACCCGATTGTGAAGGCGGGCCATTTATTGCCGAACCATCTTTCTTTGTTCAGAGCAATATTTATCAAAACCCGGTTTTGATAAAAAAAGTCATCGAATATTGTGAGGTTGAGAACGGTAGTAGAGTAATCGAAGGTTTTTGCGGTGCAGGTAATTTTTCGCTGCCACTGGCTGCCAAAGGTGCCTCGATCGAAGCGGTCGAATCACACCCCTCGGCTGTCAGAGCTGCGCGAAAAAACATTCATCAGGCTGGGCTAATTGAGCGAATCAGGCTTGTCGAAGGCGATGCAATCAAAGAACTGATCAAGTTCGAGGCAAATCCTGATGTTCTTTTGCTCGATCCGCCAAGAACCGGCATGCCCGGCATTGGCAGAACGGTCAAGGCATTGAACCCGAAAAAAATAGTCTACGTTTTCTGTGACCTCGATGCGCTGGTTAAAGACAGCAACAATCTTGTCAAAGCCGGATATCAGCTAAAAGAAGTTACGGGAATCGATCTTTTCCCAAGAACGCATCATGTTGAGGCGATTTGTTTATTTGTCAGGTCTTAGGGTTAACGGCTGAAGTGAAAGCAAATCAGCTGCGAAGAGCTTCGAGATAATAGATGGTGGTTAAAATACCATCGCCGAAACAGCTGCTGCCCTGGTGGGCAATGACGCCGTTGTCCCACCAGCCGATCAGCAGATCAGAAAAAGCCGCCTGGTAGTTCAGGTCAAAAAGAGTCCCTTCGACCTCAATAATTTCACCTTCGGCAATTGCCGGCTGCACGCGACCTGCCGGACCTGCGACCGTTCCTGCAGCCATTCTTTCTTTTACCAGATATTCAAGAATCGTTTGGCAAACCTTTTCGTGTTCAATGGCTGAACCATCTGCAGTAAAAAAGCTTACGGCCTGGCCATCTGAGCTGATTTTGGCGGTGATGCCAGCCGGGTCGGAGTCGAAAAGAATGCCGAGTTCGGGCTGCTGCTGCATTTTTTCCCATAGCTGGGGGAAGGGTATCTCAAGCTTTTTCAAACCTCGCCCGGACTCGATGAATGGGTCGGCGAATCCGGTAAGACTGTTAAGATAGATACGGTCGTAATCGGTGGTGCCAAGAACACCGTTGCGTTTAAGGATTTCAGGTTTCTGGTCGATTACGTCTTTTTCGTCGATCGGGCCGCCGTGGTTGGTTAAAGCGGCCATTACGTAGAGCTTCAATTCGCGATCGTAGCTCAGATAAAGCCCGAGCGGCATTTGCCGGGCACCCATCGACTGGGAAAAAGCGCAGATAGGAACTGCCTCAGCCGGTAAAAAGACATTGATGCCAGTGTCGAGTAGGGAACGGCTGATTTCAGCGGCGATTTCAGGCATTCCGGTTTCTGCGGAATAGGCAAACAACAGGCTGGGAAAATCACGACAGACATTGATCATGTGCCGATAAAATGCCTGGTTTTCCGGGCGCTGCGCCCATTTCAAGGCAAAAGCCTCTTCTGCCTTGAATATTGCCGGGTAAAGGGGTTTCATGCGAAAAGTGCCGCCCCGCCCAGCAAAACGGCATCATTCTCAAAACGGGCCATTTTTACCAGCCTTTCACCGCGGTCGGCGACGGGAAGAATGTGTTTTTGCATAGTGGTCATCATATCGGTAAAAAAGTAATCTTTCAAGGCCATCATGCCACCACCAAGAAGAATTACCTCGGGATTGAGCATTGTATGGAGATTCGCAAGCGCTATCCCCAGGTATTTGCCAACCCGGGCAATCGCTTCAAGAGCAACTTCATCGCCAGCAGCGGCGGCTTTGCCGATCAGTGGCCCTTTAACGTTTTCCAGTTTTCCTTCGGCCAATTCATGCAGAATACTTTTTCGCCCAGATTTAAGCAAAAGCTTAACGTGATTTTCCATGCCGGTGCCAGAAGCAAAAGCTTCGAGGCAACCTTTGTTGCCGCAGCCGCAGACGGGGCCGTCCGGATCCATGCAGATATGGCCGATCTCGCCGGCAGAATTGGTATAACCATCGACAAGTTTTCCGTTGAGAACAAAGCCTGAGCCAACGCCGGTGCCGACGAAAATATTGACAAAATTATCGCAGCCTTTGCCGTTGCCGTATTTATGCTCGGCCATGGTCGCTGCTCTGACATCGTTGAGAACTTTTACTTCATAGCCAAGTTCACGTTTCAATGCTGCGCCAAGCGGGGCATTGCGCCAGTTAAGGTTGGGCGAATAGATAACTTCACCGGTTTTGCCGTTGATTTGGCCAGCAGAACCAATACCCAATCCGGAAATTTTATCGGAATCGAAACCGGCAGTAACATGGCGACATGCTTCGACAATTACGCCGATAACCCCGTCAAATCCAGCTCCCGCCTGAGTTGGAAAAATCACTTTCTTGAGAATTTCACCATTTTGACAAAGGCCAGCGGCTATTTTGGTGCCGCCAAGGTCAATTCCGAGACTGACTTTTGCATTTTTACTCATTTGGGTTTGCTCCTTAATCTAGCCACCGATCTTCGCCAAAGAAGAATCGAATGGGGTTTTGAAACAGGCCTGATTTTTTCGCCAACTAACTTTTTTATGATAAAGTTCTTCAATAACTTTTTCAATCGCCGACTTTTCCATGCCGCGAACTTTTACCCCTGTGGTCGAATCGAGACAGGGTAGCAGAAAACCGTTAGCAGTTAGCCGCAATCGGCGACAGCTTTGACAAAAAGGCCGGGTTCTCGGGCTTACGAAACCGATTTTCCCTTTGCCACCTGTAACCATGAAGCTGTGCGCAGGTCCGTGCGAGTCATGAACAAGGCTGGTTTCAAGATTGAATTCTTTTCTGATTGTCGCCAAAACCTGTTCTTCAGAAACGAATTCGTCATCTACACTAGCCTCGGCAAAGGGCATTTTTTCGATAAAGCGAACCTCAACCGGGTTGTCTCTGGCAAAGCGGGCAAAATCATTTATTTCCAAGTCATTGATGCCGGGAATTATGACGACGTTAATCTTGACCGGCATGAGCTCAGCCGTTATCGCCGCATAAACCCCGTCAAGTACCCGATTTAGATCCCCGGTACGAGTAATTTCACGAAAGGTTTTCGGGTTCAGCGAATCAAGACTGACGTTAACCCGCACAAGTCCAGCCTTTTTAAGGGGCAAGGCGAATTCGGCGAGGTTTGCCCCGTTTGTGGTCAGGCATAGATCCTTCAAGCCGGCTATTTCAGACAATTGCTTAACGAAATCAACGACTCCTCGACGCACCAGAGGCTCACCACCGGTTATTCTGACTTGTTCGACCCCCGTAGCAACTGCAGCTTCAACAATTGGCAAAATTTCCTCGAAGCGCAGAATTTCTGAATGGGGCTGCTTGCATATTCCCTCTTCGGGCATGCAATAAATGCAACGAAAATTGCATCGATCGGTGATTGAAAGGCGCAGATATTTAAACATGCAAACTCCAGTGCTAATGGTTTATACTATCCGGTGTAAGGTTGCCAAGTCAATCAACATGTTGTGGGAGCTGCAAATGACTATGTCAAATAAAAGTTTAACTCTGATTTTTCTTTTTATTTTTGCCTCAGCACTTAGCGGTGCTGATATGCAGGTTGTCGTCAAGGGTGGCTGGGGGAAAAATTCCGACCAGCTCGGCATAAAATTTCTTGCCCCGGGTGTTTTGCCCACTGCCCCGTTCATGGGTGTCGGCGGTTATGAGGTCGACGATGAAGGTCGCATTTTCTTTTCAGATTCGGTAAATCGCCAGATAAAATCCTATTTCAAAAAAGAATGGCGAGAAACGTTCTCTAATGCCGAAGGTCTTGGCGAAGTTTGCCTGTTTTCCGGCAAGCTCTATGTAATAAGCCGCAAACCAGATGGTTTTATAATTTTCGATACGAGTGCTGAAAAAATCGAGAAAATGGTTAAGGTTCCCTTCAAAAGCCCAGGCAGAATTGCCGTTGCCAATAAAAACCTGGTTCTGATCGAAGAACTTTCCGGTGGCCTGTGGCTTATTGAAAATGACAAGCCAAGATTGCATCCGGCTGTAGCGCTGCAAGCATGTGGCAATGCTGAAGCGGTTTTTGGTCTGCAAAAAGACCTGCTCAGCGAAAACCTGCAAATTATTAGAGCCGAGATCTCAAAAGAATTTCAGGAACCTGAAGTGACCAACATCGTTGAAGTAAGTGTCAGGAAGGTTTTTGCCCGTCTGGTCGGCATGTTCGGCAATAGTCCGATTTTAGCGACAGTTGCTGCCGATCAGCCTGAAAAAATTGAATTTCAGCGCCTGGACGATCCTGGACTAACCATTTCGTTGCCGGTACTCGAAGGGCCCTATCTGATGTCTTCATGGAAACTTTGCAGTGACGGTCAATTTTACGGTTTTTCAGGAACAGCATCGGCTGGTTTTCAGATAATTCGTTCAGGTAAAAACTTTCGACCATAGACGAAAGTATTATGTATGAGTAGAATATAATTATATAGTCCAACAACATACGGGAGAACAAAAATATGTCAGGGAAAAACAGGCTTTACACTTTTCTTCTGATGGCGTTGATATTGAGCTTCAGCCCTTACATGGCTGCCGCCCAGAATAATCCCTTCGATGAATCAAACCAGGTCAGCAACCCACAGACCGCCGACAATCCATTTGCCGTCGATTCCGTGGCTGCTGCCAAAGAATATGAAATCGATGGATCATGGGTCAATGTTCGCTCAGGCCCGGGAACTGGCAACGCCGTTCTCAAAACCTTACCCCGCGGAACTCGCGGTCGCAAGATTGAAGAAAGGAACGGCTGGAGTAAAGTTGATTTTGGCAATGGCCTGATCGGCTGGGTTTCCAATCGCTACCTGGCGAGATCGGAACAGACAACCGAGCCGGCTACTTCAGCTTCCTCGCCGGCTCAAGGCTATGTCAACAGCCAAATTGAACGCTGGGAAAGACATCTTGGCAATGACATGCTTGATTTTTCGCGATTCCCCTGGTATTGGCGGCTGAATCGCGCCGGCAAAGCCTTTGCCAAAGGCGACTATGAGTCGGCACTTTCTTTGGCAAGAGCTTCAAGCGGGAACCCGATCGAAGCTGCTTTCATGCAGGCAAAATGTCTTGCCAAACTAGGCAAAACCGAACAGGCTGAAAAAATACTCAAGATCCTCGAAAAATATCTTGAAGACATTGTCGTGACCAAAAAGCTCGAACAGATTTCCGGCCCTTACATTGATGAGCCGATTGTTTTCAAATTCGGCGGTTTCGATGACATCGATACCTACCGTAAGAAAAAGGCTGCCGGCAGTCCACTAGGCCTTGAATCAAGCGAGTATTACGACAAATATGTCGACATCAATACCTGGAAGTGGCGCTCAAACAGTGCCTACAAAGAATTTGAAAACATTGCCGGCATTGACTGCAGCGGCTTCGTGCAGCAGGTTCAGAAAGAAGCTTTCGCCAAAGCCGGGGTAAAATATCCGATCAGCAAAGGCCGCACCTCAACCAGCGGTCTGTGGTCGCAAAAGTACACCAATGAGATCAACCCTGGGGTAAAACCGCCTCCCCCACCCGACATTCGCCCCGGCGACATGATTCTTCTTGATTACGGTCATAATCGCTTCGGTCATTCGATGATCTACAAAGGAAGAGACAGCGCCGGCAACATTATCGTCATTCAGATGGGCGACACGGCCCAGGAGGCAATTCTTCCGGCACACAAGTATCAGTATTATAAAGGAACTTACCGGATGAAAGGTATGGACCAGGTGCGTAAAAATCTTACTGCCTGAGAGCTCAAAACGACCCTGAAAACCGGAGCTGAAAATGCTCCGGTTTTTTATTTTCTCAGCTTTCAAATTGTGATAGAATCAGGCAATTAAATCCGGAAAAAAATATGACATCAATAAAATACACAGTTACCGTGCCGGTTTACAATGAATCGGAAAATGTGACCGATCTGGTCCAGAAGATCGAATTTACCATGAATTCGCTTGGCGAGTCGTGGGAATTGATTCTTGTCGATGATGGTTCGACCGATGACAGTTTTGCCCGCATAAAA
>CAZTHA010000132.1:0-10711 GCA_964613435.1 uncultured bacterium | reverse complement strand
AATCGGAAATGTATACCAAGGCTGAAGTCGTCGTTAAAATCGGCGAAGGCTGGGGAATCGGCGAAAATACCTGTCGAAAAATCACCGCCCAGATCGAGCGCCGTTATCCGGCAACCGAAAGCCTGCTTTACGACGGCGAAATGCTCGATATCGGCGCGCTTGGCCCTTTCCTGAAAAAAGAGAACAGGCTGCGCGAAGGTCGTCTCTATGGCTACCATTGGATCACCTTCAACACCGCCGGCAGCGGATGCCGTGGTTCTGAGCTTCTTGAAATGGAAAAGATTGAAACTCCTGGCTTGATCAGAGCCTTGAAAGATACGCGAATTGAATTTTCCAACGGCAGTCGCATGGTTTTGAGCCCGCAGAACGATTCTGTGCATATCAACAAGTTCGAAACCCATGACGGTTTTCTGCTCGATGGCGCGCACGGCGCCCATCCGATCAAGTTCAACCGATTACCCCGCGAACGTTTGAAGTATCGGGCCGAACGCTATAAGAAGAGCACCGGCATCACCATAACCGAAGGGGTTTTGCCCTATGGCAAATACCAGAACCCCTATGACAAAAGAACCAAATACGTCGATATCGACTTTGCCGGTTTTCGCTGTATTCATACAAGTAAACCGGCAAGTGCTTCCGCCGATGCCGATGAAGAAGCTGATGATGAAGACGAAGATAGTTCGTCCGGCCCTGATTACAAGAGCACCTCCGATGATCCTGAAATCTTTCGTGAACGTAACGGCAAAAAGCTCCTGGTTTACGCTGAAGTCCCATTGCGAATCTGGGGTTGCCCCGATCGCTCGATCACCATTTACAGCACAAAAGATATCGTTATTGCCGGCGACTTCAACCAGAACCCTATGGTGCCGCAGATTTACGCCGATGATGACTATACCGATTACAAATTCAAGATTGAAAATGGGAAAGAAGGCAGCAAGGTCGGTGCCATGATCATGTCTGAAGGCCGCGTTTTTATCGATGTCTCCCATCCGACTCTGTTCGCCGCCAATGAGATCAAGCCCTTCTTCCTCTACTGCCTGGCCAACGCCCTGCATCCATCAACTCCTGAAATTGAGGCCGAGATTAAAGATCATGTTTGTCCCGTCGACCAGCGCCGCCGCAAATCTCTCGTCGGACTCGGCGAAATCGGCCCGGATGGCGAATTCATGGCACGTTACGGCACCATCAAATGGTTGTATGATAATAAAAACAACAATTCCGGCGGCAACTACAACGCTAACATGGAAGACATCATCGCTTTCTTTACCCCAGGCGCTGGAGATAAGCCAAGGTTTGGCATCAAAGATGCTTCGGTTCGCGATGAAATAATCAATTATTTGAAAAACAGTGTCAGAGATGTCGGTGACCTTACCGTCAGCGAACAGGATCGAATCTTCGACATGGCCTGGACCCAGGCAATTAAAGAAGAAGCCGAAGGTCCTATTCCAACCGCCGGTGCCATGGGCATCATGCAACACCTGTTCAATGAAGCGGTTAAAAACCCATCTGACGGCCTGTATGTGCCTGAAATTACCATCAACGCCAATATCGTCAGTTCAGCCTGGCGCAGCGCCAAATGGAAAATCGGCAATTCACCCGATAAAACCGATGATGAAATCGGCAATGCCGGCTATCTTGAATATCTTAAAAAGCCAGCTTTTATCATTCAGCGCGTTTATGGCGGTATGGTCAGACTTGGCACGCAAAAGCCCGAATATTTCCTCCGCGGTGCACATACCGGTCAAAATATTCTTCGCCGCCGCATCTGGGATAACACTAACCTGGCCAACAGTCGGTTCAAAGCTCTTGAAGTGCCGGCCGTTCACAATCTGCTGACCTTTTCTGATGAACTGATCACCCTGAAAGAATTCAACAAGTTTTAAAATCAGTAAGATGACTTGACCTTGCCGCCACGCACCGTGAAAAGCCAACCATGCTGACAGGTGATTCCGGTTTTGCGATCACGCAGATAAACGTCGAAAAAATAATTTCCGCCTTTTAAAGCTGAAGAAACGCTTCCCGATAGAATTCGCGTCTGTGGGTCAAAACTGAAACTTAATTTCTTGCCAGTCAGCTTGGTGTTCAAAACGTATTTATCCGGGCTGTAATCGGCAAGCTCGGGTAGTTGACAGGAAAAGGTCGCCAGCTCACTTACTACTCCGCCAGGGGCTGGATACTGCTGCGTAACCGGCAATGCCCGCATTCCCAGACGTATCAGAAATTTATTCATGTCGTCGTTGGCATAAACTACCTGACGTTTGATCTGCCAGGGCGAGAGACTGGGGTAGCTCGCCCCGCCGTCTACGGTCATGGCACCAGTATAACCGGCTTTTTTCGCAGTTTCGATGCTTTTTTGCGTATAACAGCCGTAGGGCCAGACAATGTATCTGACTTTGTTGCCGAGTCGTTGCTCGATGATATTCTTTGATTTAACGATTTCTTTTTCAAAAAACGCCTCTTCATTATCAGGCCTGCTGACCATCGAGGTCAGGTTAGCGTGGGTCATGGTGTGCGACTCGACGCTCCAGCCTTCCTGCAGTAGATGGGCCATCTGCTGCCAGGTCATTGCCTTGCCTGACCCGATAAAGGCCGGATAAACGCAAACTATGCCTTTGAAACCATATTCTTTCATTATCGGAAAAGCGTGGTCATAAACTGTGCGAAAACCGTCGTCAAAGGTGATGATAATCGAGTTTTCAGGAACCGGGCGGTTTCCGGCCATTATTTCAGCTATGTCTTGAGAGTTCAGCGACACGAAGTTGCGACTGCGCAGGTAATCGAGTTGCTGTCTGAATTTTTCGATCGACAAGGAAAACTTGCCGCTGGCCTTTGGCTCGACCTGGTGATAGCACAACGCGGGTAGGTCATGGCGAACGGCAAGTGCCTGCATCGCCGAAAAGACGAAAACGACCAGAATCGGCAAAAAACTGCTTAATTTTTTCAATTCAATGTTCCTGTGGTTAGATAGTTTGAATATATCATTTTTCGGGCAAAAAAAAAGGCCACATTCATGCAGCCTTGATCAAGGAAAGGAATGATTGAAGACAACTGACGAATAAGTCGTGCAGTGTTGCACATGTAAGAGCAAGAGTCGTGCCAACTTTTTTAAGGCTTTTCTGCTGCGATTTTAGACAGATTCGTCCGCGCAAGCCCTTTGTTGACAAATAATTATACAGATTTGCGGTTTTGCTGCTCAATTTTTAAACAGTTGTAAGCTGGTGTTACAAAGGGTTTCATCGTAATACTGATTCCTAAAATAAAAAAGAGCCGCTTGAAGCGGCTCTCCTCAATTAAGACTTCAGCCTTCGCCAGCAAAATTATCGGGCAATTGAATGGTAGAAACCGCATGCTTGTAGATTAACTGTTTCTTTCCTTCAGATTCCAATAAGATTACGAATGTGTCAAAGTCGATAACTGTCCCTTGAATCTGAAAGCCCTTCATCAGAAAGATCTTTACCAGTTCTTTCTCGTCTTTTAGATACTGAAGGATGTTGTCTTGAATGTTTACAGCAGGCATCTTTCTTACCTCCAAATGATTTCTGTTCTTAAATAAAACATTTGCCTCGAAAAAGCAAACTTATTCTTCGTGGTCCGAGCAATTAACTTTGCCATTTTCATCGAGGGAAAATGTTCCGGAAGTTGGACATCCCAGAAGATTATACTCCTTTATCAGTTCAATTAGCAAATTTTCGTTCTTTTTGCCTTTCCTGGCCGATTCCGGAAGCTCCTTGATGATTTTTTCAAGTCGCTGACGACGGAAACTGCAGGCGGCCGCCTCATCGATGAAAAAGGGAATCGCCGGGAGTTCATGATGGTTGTCACAATGAACCAGTCCGGAAAACCCGTCGACCGATATCTTGCCGGTTGTCGGACAAACCTTTTCTGCACCCGGGTAATAAAACATTCGGCTGATAAAACATCGGCTTTGGCTCAGTCCGATATCAACCAACCTTTCAATCATCTGCCGCATCAGTGGCGAAAATCTTTTTTCAAGATAATCCGGCAGGCCTTCAACGTCGACAAGAAGGTAGACCAGGTCTTTTTCGCCGCGAACCTTGATCGTTGCCTCAAGATCTACGGCCTTGGCCTGCATCTTGAACGCAAACAGCCGGCGGGCGAGATTGCGCATGAACTGGTTGTTTTCTTCCTTGCCGGTGGTCATGATTGAAAACTCGCTGAATACCGAATCTTTGTAAGCATAGCGCGAAACCGAGCGAATGAAAGGCGCCATTGGGTTTTGAACGAATGGCTTGATAAAAGAAGGCAGCTGGCTTTGCAAAACCTGCCAGTCGAAAAAGATCGTGCCCAGATTGTCGTTGTAATGCGGGCAGATTGCCGTGAGTTTTTCAAGCCCTTTTTCGTCGGGGATTTTTCCTGAAGTGAAATAAACCGAATTGCGGTCGGCAAGCAAAAATAATTTTTTGCTACGGAAACTGATCTGAAATGAATCGGGCTGTTCGCCTTCTTTAACTTTCCAGTTAAGTTGTCGGAAAAAATCCGCACAGAGGCTGACCATAGCCGTGCCGGTCGATTCTTCCGACTCCAGCCTAACCGTCAGTTCGCGGCCAGGTTTGAAGAAATGCCGGATAAAAAAGGTCAAACTCGTTTTTTCAAACTGATCAAGAGTCGGGAAAATTTGGGCGGCAAACTTGAAAAAATCCGGGCCAAGGCTGATAACGATTGGAAAGCCAGGATTTTCAGGGATCTGTTCGAGCTCGTCGGCATCGGATTCATTAATGCCTTTGCTTTTGTCAGTGCTTTCGCTTTCTTGTTCAGCGATGGTGGTTTTCGGCATTTCCTCGGTATCTTCATCGGGCAGAAGCGGATTTTCAGTTTTTGGATTTTCTTTTGCTTCGGGCAGACTGTAAAAACCGAACAGCGGCTTGTCAAGAGCCAGGCGGTTGTTGCGGACATCGGCGCATATTTTCGTGTATTCGATAGCCTTTTCGTATTCTCGTTCTTCCTGATACAGGCGGGCAATGCCGGTCAGTATGTGGCAGATGCGGTCACGATCGACATCTTTCCCATACATTGAATGATATTCAGACAGAGAGGTGAAATAGCCTTTGAGACGCAAGGCCATATAAAGGGCTGCTTCGGTCTCTTTCAGACTCGGGTCAGCTTTCTGCGCCTGTTTGAGGTAGTCGAGAGCGGTAGAGAATTCGCCCTTGTCGAGATAAACGACGCCGATGTGCATCAGAATCTCGCCCTGACCCGGGGCTATTTGTGCGGATTTCAGCAGTATGTTCAATGCCTGGTCGAGGTTGCCGGCGCGGTAATACAGCCAGCCGAGAGTGTCAAGATACGAGGCATTGTTCGGTTCAAGCTTTACCGCCATTTGCGCCATGGCGGTGGCTTCTTCAATTTTTCGGTTCTTTTCGGCCAGAAGGTAGGCCAGATTGTTCAGGGTTTCTGCTGCGTCGGGCTTCAGTTTCAAGGCCTTACGATAATATTCTTCGGCTTGATCAAGCTGCTGGGTCGCGTAATAAAGGGTCGCCAGGTGATAATGCGGGTCATAGACGTTGTCGCGCATTGTCAGCGATTTTTTGAGCTCTTCTTCGGCTTTGCGGTAGTCTTTGTTTTTGAATGCGGCCCAGCCGAGACTGTCTCTGAAGCCGGGGTTGTCGGGACTCAGGTCTACCGCTTTCTGGCAGAGTTCCTGGGCGATGTCGGTGTTTACGCCATATTCAGCATAGAGATAACCGAGATTATTGAGTGCATAAGGGTTATTCGGTGAGAGGGTCAGGATTTTCTTGTAAACGGCCTCTTCGAGCCAGAAAGGTTCAGTTTTATTGCGAGCCTGAAAGTCTTCGTGCAACCCCATGTAGATTCCGAGCAATGAATTTTGCAGTTTTGGATTGCGCGGATCGAGAGACGCAGATTTTTCATAGGAGGCAATGGCCAGGAACAGCGATGATTCTTCGGTGCCGAGCAGGCGGAAAGCCTGGCCGAGAACATAATAGTAGTGAGCCGTGCGCGGAATTTTTACCAGAGCTTTTTTCAGGTCTTCTTCGGGTTTCATTACCGAAAAATAGCTGTTGGGGCGGTGGCGCAGGTAGTGGAAAACAATACCCTTGACGATGAAATAATCGGGGCTGGCGGCCAGAGGCGTTTCATTGGCCAGTAATAGTTCTTCGAATTTTTCGTCGGCACTGTTGTCGTCTTTTGAGTTCTTATCATCGACCAGAAGCAATCCTCTGAAGAAAACCTCGTTCAACCGCTCGGCATCGGTGATTTCTTTCATGGCGGCGGTCGAGAAAAATTTGCTGCTGAGTTCGATCAGTTCGGCTCGGCGTGGAGTGTCTGAGAGTTTGATCAGGCTGAACCATCTGGTTATCGCGTGAAGATGATGCAAAGGTGAGCCATGATGCTCGTTGAGATACTTTTTGAGCAGCTGAAAATTGAAGTCAGGAGTTTTGCTTTTTTCAAATCTGACTTCTTCCAGACCAAAAAGGGGCAGGCCAAAATCGAATGCGGCTTCGGCATAAAGATGAGTAAAAAAAGTGAAGCAGAACAGCAATGAAAGAACAAGACATTTCAGAAATCTGTTTGTTTGCATATTGCCTCCAGGGCATCGATTGTTTTTGTCGGAAAAGGTTCTCAGGGCCAGGATCGACTGCGGCTCAATTTTTTGCTGTTGTGATCGATGGTCAGGTCAACAGAAGACGGCTGATTGACATCCGAGTCGGTAGAAAATTCGATGACCTGAACATTATTGATGATTTGCCCAAGTTTCTTGAACCAGTCATCGAGATTAGAGCTGTCGGTTACATAAGAGTAATAGCCCTCGGTTTCATCAGACAGTATTTTCAACGAATTGACATCGAGCCAGCCGAAGCCGAATGAAAAAACCGAAACATTGTGCTGGCGGCATCTTCTGATTACATCCTCCAAAGACGCCTGCGAAGCATTGTCATTGCCATCGGTCGTCAGAACGATGAAGCGCAGGTGTGGGCGGGCCTGAACCTTTTCGACGCCTTTGTCGATGCCGTCGAAAAGCGCAGTGTTCTGCAGCGGAATCGCTTTCTTTATCGCATCGAGAACCGCGTTCTTGTCGGTCGAAAGGTTCAGAATCTCCCGGACGGTATTGTTGAATTTGACCACAGCGGCTGCGAAAGGCATTACCAGTTCATTAACCAGTGCCGAAAAATTTGACTCAATAGCTTTGATGTCTTCTGGAAACATGCTGCCCGAATAGTCCATGACATTGGCAAAGCTGACCGGGTCTGGCCACTCGCTGTACAGATGCAGTGGGCGAACGCGGTCAACGATCACATTCAGGTCTTTTCCTGAATTGTCTTTGGCCGAAAGCTGAACCTCAGTGGTTTGCATTACCTTGATTGGTGCGGCATCGTTGCCGGTAGCCGAAACGAACATGTAGAAGCGCTTTGGCCCAGCTTTCTCGACGCCGTGAATGCGCAGGGCATTGTCGAAGTTATCTTCAGGCTTGAGATTAGGATGAAAGGCGCTGGTAAAACTCAGGTAGCGCCTTATTGTTTCCATCAGCGAATTGCTGGCACCGAAATTCGAGGCCAGGAGAAAATACATTACCAGCAACAGAATTGCCAGCAGCAAAAACAGGAATAAAAGATACTTCCAGACAGGAATTCTAAGTTGTTCAGTTTTTCCAGCGACTTCTACCATAATTTTACTTTCATTCTTTCTAATTACTATATCACATAATGTTTTTTTGCAATTCCCGGTAATTCAATTATGCAACAAATACTCTATCGCAAGGCCATCAACTGCAATTGTTCTATGATTTCAGCGGCGAGGCTGTTTCCTGAACTAACTTCCATTCCCACAGTCTGGAAAGATTTTTCAAAATTGCAAATTCTTCAGCAGAAATATTGCCATCCCAGCAGGCTTTTTTTCCACACTTTGAAACAGCTGTTCGTTTGTTTTTTTCATTTTTTTCGACCGCTTTCTTTATAACTGTTACCGGGGGCACTCGTATCTTGGTTCCCAATCACCGATGCAAATGGCCTCAAATAAGATTTTGAAAATGGCCGCTTAAAAAAGTGTCTATTTTTACTTGACCATTCCATTTCCATTATAACTCCCTAGAGAAAAACTATAGGGATTAACCCGGATTTCAGTCCAACTCCCCAAGTTCTCCATGGTTATCCGAACTTCGCAAAGACTGGTGGAATGTACATGAACAATTCTACCACTGGTTTATCTGGTTGATGATCATTTCAGGGGTAAAAGTCTCCTTAAGCTCCTCGGCTTTTTTTATGATGAGTTCTTCCAATGATTTCTGGGCAACCTTAGGCATTTCTGACCAGGTTATATTTTTTGCATCACAAATTTCGTAATCGGCATTCAACTGGAAGCTAAATAAATTGGAAACAACATACCCTTCGTTCTTCACGTTAACCAAGCAAAATCTGAAAAATCTCTTGCCGCGTTTGTCTGGGCTCACAGGAATTTTTAGATACTGAGGAAGATTTAACTTGGGATCTGAATATATAGGAAGCTCTTTCGCTTTTTTCACTCTTAAATACATCAAATTATTAGGGTATAAAACCCCTTTCTCATCAATACAAAAATGTAATGTATTGTTTGGCTCTAAGGCTAGTGCTGAAACTAGCCATCCAGAAGTTTGAATCAAGCCATATGAAAAAGGCTTAAGTATGACCTCCGTAGCGGAACTTAATTTAAAATCAACGTTTAAATTACTTATATCATTATCTTTTAAAGGACTTGCAGTAATTTCCAGTTTCAAGCTTGCTGAATAAGACGGAATCATAAATCCAAAAATAGTTAACACAACTAGAAGAACTTTTCTTGCTGCTGACTTGTTCATTCCTTTAAATCCCTCCATTTTGGTGATAGATCAATCCCAGTTCCTGTTCCTTTCCCAATCGCCAAATTTTTCCACTCCAGAATTGGCATATCAATTTTTTTGAACCTGTGCACTTGCCCATCGACCTTCGACCACTTGTCAGCTTCTGCGTCATAAAATGCGGTTGTTTTCCAGCTTGATTCAAAAACATGCAGGGGAATAATGAAAGACTTATATGAATAATCATTGTCATTAGGCTTTGCAAAGAGAAAAGTGTGAAAAGTCATTTCAGCAGTGAAGGTTGCAGCCTGAAAAGAAATGCCATCAAAACTCATTTCTTTTGCTAATGGCAATTTGGGGTCATCTTGAATAACTTGAAAAAAAGTTGTTTTGTCGTGAGGAAGGATATTTTTATTAAAGTAACTCGATTGTGCAGGATAATAACTGTCCAACCAGAATTCTGCTTTATTTGAAAACGCTTCTGATTCGTTTATGGTTTTCAAAAATTGTTTTCGCACATTATTTTCTGCATCAATAAAGCTTCTGATAGCTTCAATTCTTGTAAGTTGAAACCCTCCGACAATATACCATTCCGAAGTTTCATTTTTGAAAGCTGCCTGTGCTTCAAAAGCCCCAATTGGAGAGGAAGTAAATGGGAACCCAATGGCCCATGTATCCGGCTCTGGTTCAAAGATTTGAATGTCATCCAAAGAATTCTCTGGTTTGAACCCGTCAACTGAAACTTTTGAGTAAGGAATAAAAAAACTCTTTTCCCGTGGTTGCTCATTAAAAATTGAATATGAAAATGTGCCAACTACAGCATTTTTATCAGGATTATAATCAAACAAGAAAATTTCAAGTTCCTGTTGTTCAAGATCACTTTTTTTCAAAGGAAGAACTTTATAAGCATAGAGAAGATAGTTTTGGTTGGAAGGTTCGTCTGTTTTGGTCTCAATTTTACTTAGCGGCAAATTTCCGTCAAAAGACCATTTAACACCTCTGCGGTCCATGTGTTTATCCGGTGATGGTAACTTATACGTAAGCTTGATCTTCTGGCCCTGATAAAAATCTTGATCGATAATCGGTAAACCATTGGCAAGAATTTCAACCTCAAGGCCATTAACATTGGCAATAAATTCAAATTCTTTCTGCCAATCCTCTTTAACATTTTTTTTCTGATCACCGATAATTTCCAAGATGGAAAAATGAACAGTTGCCGCACCTTTCTTAACACCAGGGCTCATTCCAAAGAAATCATAAGTTGCAGCCTCAACCACTTGTTTCGATGAACTGGCATTCACAGTCCAAGAAACGTTTGAAATGATTAAATCATAAGCACCATTTAGAACGGTTAGGGTTTGAGGCAATAAGACTGCGGGTTTAGAATTATCATTTGTCCAAACCTTGCAAACTAATTTTTGATTCTTTCCAACATTGATGGTAAAACTTGATGGATCAACTTCCCCAAATATCAACGAATCAATAGGAATTGACGAGATATCATATTTGTTTTCGCCCAACGAAACCTTATCATTGCTATCAAAATTGAGATATGAATTAAGGCTTACTTGATATTGCCCATCCTTTTCGGATAGGAACTTAAATGTATTTCCATTTCTTTCAGGATTTTCATCAAGAATTTTGGTAGACCATTCAAAGGAAAAATCGGTAGATTTTACGGGAGCATTGCCGAAAGCGGCTTCCAAGACAATTGTATTCGAGCCGAATCCGGAATTATAACTATATTCTTTATTCATAAAATCAAAATCAAAAGAAATGACCCTAAAAGTTCTTTCAATACCAGTAATAGCCTTCTCTGGAAAATAGCCTTCGAGATTTCTCATTGCACTAATTGTAACCGCCCACAGATCGCCTCTGACGGCTGGAAAAGTAAAAACAGGTTCTTCGAATACATCGTTTGGA
>CAZTHA010000131.1:0-10748 GCA_964613435.1 uncultured bacterium | reverse complement strand
GTCTCATCTGATGAGGCGGCCCTTTTTTGATCCGGACTTTTAAACTAACAGTTGCCAAACCTGAATGATCTCAGCCGCTAATCGCGGCCTGATTTCAAAAGATCGTTTTGGTGCGGTAACCGCCTTGTCGGGGAAACCCTATTCTTTTCAGCTTTCAATCAGGAAAATCGGGGTTTTTCTTACAAAAAAAACGGGAGCCGCCCTGAAGGCAGCCCCCGCTGGTTAGATCTTTTTTTGATCAGGTTGCGTTTACCAGTTTCAACATCGGCATGAAAACCGCAAGAACGATACCACCGATGACGATACCCATGAATACGATAACGATCGGTTCGATGACCGAGGTTAACCCTTTAACCGCAGTATCAACTTCAGTATCATAGAAATCGGCGATTTTAGACAACATCTTGTCGAGTTCCCCGGTTTCTTCTCCTACCGCGATCATCTGCACAACCATCGGCGGGAAAACGCCTGAATTTTTGAGCGGGTCGGCGATTGATTCCCCTTCGCGAATGGAAACACGGGTTTTATCAACCGCTTCGGCAATAACCACGTTCCCTGCGGTTTGCGCGGTAACTTCAAGGGCCTGAAGAATGGGAACCCCAGAGGCAATAAGCGTTCCAAGAGTTCGGGTGAACTTGGCGACCGCAACTTTTCTCATCATCATACCGATAGCCGGCATACGAAGAATGTTGGTGTCAAAAATACGCGCGCCGGTCTTTGTCTGAAAGAAATTCCAGATAAGAATCGGCACCGCAACTATACCGGGAAGAATGATGAACCACCATGCAACCATAAAGTCAGAGGTTGCCAGCAGAAGAGTTGTCGCCATCGGTAGTTCAACGTTCATACCCATGAAGATTTCTTTGAACTGAGGCAGAACGAACATAACCAACGCCACGACAACCAGGGCGGCGATACCGAATACAACGATCGGATAAGTCAATGCGCCCTTAACCTTGGCTTTTAGAGACTCGGAGCTTTCAAGGTAGTCGGCAAGCCTTTCAAGAATCTGGTCGAGAATACCGCCGACTTCACCGGCTTTAACCAGCGAACAGAAAAGATCGGAAAAAACTTTCGGGTGTTTTTCAAGAGCCTTCGAAAATGTCGAACCGCCTTCAACGTCTGAACGAATCTGGCTGATGATCTTTTTGAAAGTCGGGTTTTCGGCCTGCGCCTGTAGAATGGTAAGACAGCGCACCAGAGGCACGCCCGAACCGATCATGGTTGCAAACTGTCGGGCAAAAATACAGACTTCCTGCGAGGAAACGCCTCTTTGCAGGAAACTGATCGATATGCCGCCCGATCCTTTTTTCTCCTGGATACTGGTGACGAAATAGCCCTTTTCGCGCAGTTTGGCGATACAGACTTCTTTACTTTCGCCTTCCATTTCGGCAGAAACGATTTTTCCATCCCAGTTTCTCGCCTTATAACTGAAGGTCGCCATGAATAACCCTCCTTCGTGGCTTATGACTAAACAAATTCTGCCGCTGGGGCAGAGCTCTTTATTCAGATTTGACTTGCATTATAATATAAAACGCATCGGTATGCACGAGCAAATAATTAATCATTTTACAAATTCTCTTTTCTGGACTTTAAAAAAAACCTAGGTTAGCATAATGCCATGAAAACTCTGGTATTCGCAGAAAAACCCTCGGTTGGGCGTGATATTGCCCGCATTCTCGGAGCCAACCAGAAAGGTAAAGGCTTTCAGGAAGGTAATGGTTATATAGTTACCTGGGGATTCGGCCACCTCGTCTCTCTTGGTTCCCCAGAAGCCCAGAACCCTGATTGGAAAAAATGGTCCCTGGCCACTTTGCCAATGTTGCCGCAAAAGTGGGTGCTCAGCGTCATTCCTTCAGCAAGCGAGCAATTTTCTATCGTTGCAAAACTCATGCTTCGCGACGACGTTGCCGAGTTGATAAATGCTGCTGACGCCGGCCGCGAGGGCGAACTCATCTTTCGCCTGGTTTATCAGCATTCTGGTTGTGCCAAACCGTTCAAACGCCTCTGGATTTCAAGTATGACCGATGAAGCGATAAAAGACGGTTTTGCCGATTTGCGACCTGGCGAGAAATATGACGACCTCGCTCGGGCGGCAGCCGGAAGAAGTCACGCCGATTGGCTCGTCGGCATGAATTTTACCCGAGCTTATACGAAAAAATTCAATGAAATGCTTACCCTGGGGAGAGTTCAGACGCCAACCCTGGCAATGCTTGTGGGTCGACACCTTGAAATTCAGAACTTTGTGCCCAAAGATTATTGGGAAATCGTCGCCGACCTGGGTGATTTCAACGCGATCTGGTTCAATCCCGACGCTGCCGATTTCCCCAGCCGTATCGATGACCAGAACAGGGCTCAGCAGATTGCTGCAAGCTTATGTGGTCAGGTCGCCAAAATTGCTTCGGTTAAGAAAAGCAAGAAGAAACAGGTTCCGCCCTTTCTTTATGATCTGACTACTTTGCAACGTGATGCCAACAGTCGTTATGGAATGACTGCTGCCGATACCCTTGCGGTTTTGCAGAATCTTTACGAAAAACGCAAGGTGGTAACCTATCCGAGAACCGATAGCCGATATCTTTCCGGAGATATCTTTCCAACAATTGAAAAAAGGCTTGCCTCCTTGCCCGGCGATTATGAACAGTATCTTGATTATTTGCGACAAAATCGGCCAAAGAAAGAAAAACGCATTTTTAACGATGCCAAGGTTTCCGATCACCACGCCATCATTCCAACTGAAAAAAGAGTCGGCGATATTTCTGCGTGGCCTCGAAACGAGCAAAATGTCTATGATCTGGTCGTTCGTCGCTTTCTTGCCGCTTTTTATCCCGACCATGAGTATCTTTCGACTCAGGTAATCATTAAATCTGGCGAAGAAAATTTCAAAGCGTCTGGAAGAGTCGTCACCGCTGAAGGTTGGCGAGCTCTTTATCCCAAAAAAGGCCAGTCCGAAGATAAAAAAGCTGACAACGACAACGATGAAGAAGAAAATGATCAGTCTCTGCCCGATCTGAAAAAAGGCGATCAACGCGAGATTGTCAAAACTGATCTGCAAACAAAAAAGACTCGTCCGCCCGCTGCCTATACTGAATCAACCCTGCTTCAGGCCATGGAAACAGCCGGCAAGCTAATTGACGACGAAGAATTGCGCGATGCCATGAAAGATTGTGGCCTTGGTACGCCGGCAACCCGCGCAGAAATAATTGAAAAACTGATCCGGGTTGGTTATATGCAGCGTGACAAGAAAAAATTGATTCCAACTCCGAAAGGCATTCATCTTATTTCACTGGCAGAGCCTGAAATTAAGAGTCCTGAGTTAACCGGCAACTGGGAAAAGCGCCTTGCTGATATTGCCCGGGGCAAAGACAGTGCCGATGACTATATTCGCGATATTTCCCTGTTCGTGGCCGAAGTAGTTAACAAGATCAAAAGCGCCCGAGCTCTGGCAGCATCGCCGCAACCGGTAAGAAAAAAAGCGCCGGTATCGCGCCCGACTTTCGGGGTCTGTCCTGCATGTGGCAAGGGCCAGATCATTGAGGGAAACCGTGGTTTTGGCTGCAATCGCTTTAAAGAAGGCTGCCATTACGTCGTCTGGAAAGAGTTTCGTGGAAAAAAACTTACCCAGAGCGCTATCGATCTGCTGATAGCCGGTAAGACCACCCGAACCATCAAAGGTTTCATTCTCGATGACGGTAGCAAGGTTTCTGGCAAAATCGGCATGAATAAAGAAAAAAATCAAATCGAGCTAATTTTAGAAGAAAAATAAACTATGGATATCGCCTACCGACTAATTCTCTACATCATTATGGCTAACGTCGGCTATATGATTTTTTCGCTTTTTCGTAAAGGGTTTCGCCATTATTCTGGCTATATTTCCCAGTTGTTTTTCCTTCTGTGTCTGATGGTTCTTCTACTGGCAAAGGATGTTGCCGGGGGCATCTCGATTGGAATTTCGCTTTCCGGCATTTTTTTAATCGTTCTTTTACCGATGTTTCTTCAGCGCCAGATCGATGTGCTTATGGCGGAAAACCGCTTGAGTGAGATTGAGCCTCTGGCCCGTTGGAAAGCACATCTGGCCTGGTCAGAGCTCAATGTTCATCTGCATAAAATTGCCCGGGTGGCCCACGAATTGGGTGATGACCCCCATGCTCTCGAACAGGAAATCAGAAAATTGCTCGATCGTGGTGAGCCTTATGATTCGATGACTCGGGTGTTTATAGGCCTGATTCACTTCAATAACCGCAATTTCGAAGGAATGGTCCGGGACCTGGTCGTTGAGGGAAAGAGCATCGACGATTATAATTTTGAGGAATTGCTCTACCTGGTTCGTGCCTATCTTGAATTAACCAGGTTCCCGGAGGCTATCGAGGCGCAACTTGCCCTCGAAAGAAAGCTCTCCGATCCTGAAGATTTCAGTCCTGAAAAACAAGCCAACCTGGTTATCAGCCGCATGATTTTTTTTGCATTTCTTGGCTGGCGCGAAGATCTGGAGCGTCTTCTAAAGGCCAATGAAGAGGGCATAGAAAGATTGCCTTCACAAATTCGAGATTTCTGGCGCGGTGTTTGTGTTTTCAATTCTGGCGATTTTTCCGATGGCGAACAGATTATGGGCGCGGCGATGCGTGCTTGCGAAAGCAATGCCGAAGATGATGAAGAAGAAGATACATCGGCTGAGGCTTGGTTGCCCTTCATGCGAAAAAGGTTTTTTGGCTTGGTTGAAAACAGGGAATTCATGGCTAATCGCCTGTTGGTGCAGATGAAGAAACTTGAAGAAGAGCATGCGCCAAAGTTCAATCAACTGGTTTCTCAAGAAAAAGAAAACCTCGACGTTGGAACAGAAAGCAGTCGCTGCACCGACTTTCTCGTCTGGACAACTCTTTTGGTTTCTGTCGGTCTGATGATGACCCTTGGCATCGAAGACCTGGTAACCCTGATCAAAGTCGGAGCCAACAGCGCTTTTCTTGTTAATCAGGGCGAATTTTATCGCCTTTTTACCAGTCTTTTTATTCATATTGGCTGGGTGCACCTGTTCATGAATGTTCTGGCTTTGCGATTTTTCGGCCCTCCGGTTGAAAACGTTACCGGATGGCCGCTGTTTCTGGGTATCTATTTCTTTTCGGGCTTTACGGGAAGTCTTGCGGCGGTATATGCCGGACAAACCCTCTCGGCTGGAGCATCATCGGCCGTTCTAGGGCTACTTTCCGCTGCAATTGTACTTGAATTTTTCCGGGTGCGCGGAGCTGAAAAGCTGGCCGGCAAAAACAATTTCTCGACGCTGATTTTTATTCTGGTCATTAATCTGGTGATTGGTTCTGTCGAACAGGGCGTTGACAACAGTGCCCATCTCGGCGGACTCGCCGGGGGCGCTCTTTTAAGCCTGATACTTGTTCCGCTTTTACCTATGCGGCGTATACGTAAATTGGCGGGTGTGCTGGCTGTCCTGTTCGTCATGGTTTTTGCCGGTTATTCTCTTGTTGGCATGGGCAAAAGCTTGACCAATGGAACTTATCCAGAGTATGTCAACGGCTTTCACAAGGTTGGCAATGCCTCGCAGACTATCGAGCTCGAATTGCCCAATTCCTGGAAAATGGATGAAAAAGAGACTGATTTTCGCGAACTTGCTGCCAGCGGGCCATTTCGTGAAAAGTTTACTGCCTTTGTCGGCATCAATGAGCAAGCTGAAGCTGAGTCGATTAAGGAACATGTAAACCAGCGAACCGCCGAGCTTGAAAAGACGCCTGAACTCACGTTGCGACTGCGTAAAGGTCCAGACCTTATTGCATCTGAGTCTCTGCGCATTTATCAGATAAAATGGATGATCAGTTCTGGCAATGGTCCGCTGACCGTTGTCGATTATCTGGTTTTTGATGAGCAATTGTTATTTTTGCTGAGATTTTTCATTGGTTCAGAAAATGAGCAGGCCTATGAGAAGGTTTTCAGCCACGCAATCAAAACCTTCAGATCGCCGTTCTTCGAAGTTAAAGACTGAAAAATTGGGAAAAACTGACCATTAAAGTTCAATTCCCTCTTGAAAATGTTCTGTGAAAGTTATACATTCCCAGACATAGGAATTCAATAAATACAGGGGGCTTTATCCGAAATGAGGAAAAGACTATTTGGTGTTGTAGTAATCCTGTCCATGCTTTCTATGCCCGTTTTTGCCGCAAGCAAATGGACCAGCTGGTGGAAACCGGGAGAATGGTTTGGCAAAAAGCAGCGCTCAACCACGGTCACCGGCATGGTTGATTCCGTTGCCGATGGTAAAGTGCTGTTTAAAACTCTTGATGGCCAGGAAATCGTTCTTATTGGCGATAACGCTGCCAAGGTCGCTGAAAACCGCGCCGTTAAAATCAGAGTTTTTGGCAATGTTTTCAAACCCGATCAGAAATATCCGGTTGGTGCTCTCCAGGTAAGAAACTTCAAGGTTCTTGAAGACACTGTTGTGCCGCCGAAAGAAGTGCCCGTAGGTGACGAGGCTTCTCTGGTAACCGAACAGCCCGAACCCTACCTTGAGCCCGAACCCTATGTCGAGCCCGAGCCGGTTGCTGAGCCTGAACCAGTTGCCGAACCCGAGCCCTATGTTGAAGAACCTTCTCCTGAACCGATTCCTGCTGACGAAGTCGCCGCTGATGTCGTTGAAGAAGAAGAGCCAGAATCTGCATTCAGCGAATATGTTGTTGTTTCCGGCGATACGCTTGGCAAAATCAGCAAAAAGGTTTTTGGAACCACTGCCAAGTGGAAAGAAATTGCCCAGTTCAACGGCATTACCAACCCGAAACTTCTTAAAGTTGGTATGACTCTTAGAATTCCCAAGGACTGAGCTTTTTAAATCAGCGTATTTCCCGCGAAAAAGGCTGGAAATACGCCTGATTTTGTGTTAACCTTGCCTCACCAATGCAGGCGCAAAATAAATGGAGGAATGCATGAAAAACGTTGAAATGAATATCGAAGGCAATATTCTTACCATTAAAGTTGATTTGACCAAGGAATTTGGCGTATCTTCTTCAGGTAAGTCAGTTATTGTTGCTTCAACCGAAGGCAACTATGCTCTCCCGGGCAGAGAAGAAAAAGTTGGCCTGAACGTTTATCGCAAAAAATAAGCTCGCTTTTTTAAGCCAAGCAAGATTCAAAGCGGCAGTCGGAAAATATTCCTGGCTGTCGCTTTGATTTTTTTGCGTTTAATTTTCCTCTTCACTAGTGTCAGGCGGTGGGGGTGGAATCTCAGGCTGTGGATCGGTAGCCGGTTCGGCGGAATCCGGCAATTCAGGTGGTTGATCGACATTTTCAGTTGTTTCAGGCGCTGGAATTTCTTCTGAAGCGGCCTGGTTTTCATCTGTGCTGCTTTCATCAGCAGTCGTTTCGGGTTGAGTAGCCGTAGTTTCTAAAACCTCTTCCAACTTTTCCTGAGGTTTTTTTCTGCGAATTTTGTCTAAAATGGGTTGCAGTTTATCGAGCAGGGGCTTGAGTTTGCCCGCCAGGCCCGGGCTCGGTTCTGTTGGTGCTTCGACTGAATTTTCCCCCTGTGAGGAGGCATCTGAAATATCATCCAGGTTTATCTGAGCTGCCTTCTTCTTTTTCATGACGTGATTGATGCCGCCAATTATCGCGCCGAGCAGTAACAGTCCAACAATCCAGAGTTTCTTCAAAAGCGTCATCCAATAAAGTTTTGAAGCTCCGGGAGGCGGTTTTTTTGCTTTCAATGCTGTATCCAGATGCTGGGCACCCTTGGTGGCATTTGGCTTTCTGCTGTTGTAATAGTAATAGGCCATGGCATAATTGCCCCAGGCGTTTTTCTTGTCCAGCTTTAACAGACTGTTGCCATTGCGTCTGATCGAGTTTACGTCAGGTTTTTCCTGGTTGAGGCTGGCTTCAAGAATGAACTCAAGACCCTCTTTGGTTTCTGCAGCATCAGGATTTTCTTCAAAGGTCTCGATTATGTCTTTCCATTTCTCTTTTTTCTGTAAACCTTTAACCTTTGCGAATACAGAATCAAAGGATTTAGAATCGCCAGTTTCTTCGGTGGTCTCTTCTCCACCATCTTCTGTTTCTTCACTCTCTTTACCCTCTTTGGCAGCCGTCTTGTCAGATGCCGGAATTTTCTGGCTAAGCTCGATACAGTCGGTGAATAATTGCAGGTTCTGTTGCATGGCTGCTTGCCATTCTGCAATGAGACTGTTCTTTTGCAGGGTTCTGAAGCTTTGATAGGCTTTTGACGGCGCTTCTACCACCTTTACTCGGGTTGCCTGAATTTCTGCGGGCTTTTGATAGATCACTTCATTTCTAGTCGATTCTTTTATTGGCCTGGTTTCACTGGCCGGCGGACTTGAAATGCTCTGGACAACATTCGCCAGGCTTTTAATCGGCCGCGGGGTGACCTGTTCAATGATCTTTTTTGTGTCTATTGCCAGACTTTTTTCAGGCGGTGGCTGAATTTCGGTTGGCAATATTTTTTCCTGACCCGGATTAGATGTCGGGTAAGAGTTGGCTGGAGCGGTTTTGTATTCAACCTGAGGTGGTGGCAGACTTTCCAGAATCGACAACGCATCCTGGGCTGTCAGTGCTGAAAAGGGCAGCATAAACAGCAATATCAGCCAGATTCTCACCTTCACCCCTGTTTTGCCGCCTTGTCTCTTTCTATTACCGCTAGTTCGTCGCAGCGCTCATTTTCTGCGTGACCCGAATGTCCTTTAACCCATTTCCAGCTGAGCTGGTGTTTATTAGCTTGAACAAGCAGTCTTTCCCAGAGTTCCCGGTTTTTTACCGGCTTTTTGGCTGAGGTCTTCCAGCCGTTTTTCTGCCAGTTATCGAGCCAGCCCTTTTCAAAAGCATTGGCGATATACTGACTGTCGGTGCAGACTTCAACTGTGCAGGGCTCTTTAAGGCACTCCAGTGCAGAAATTACCGCAAGAAGTTCCATTTGATTATTGGTTGTTTCTTTTTCTCCGCCACTTATTTCTTTCTCGTGTCCTTTGTAGCGAAGAATTGCCGCCCATCCGCCCGGCCCGGGATTGCCGCTACAGGCTCCGTCTGAGAAAATTTGAACTGTTTTGCTGCTATTGGTGCTGACCATTTTATTCCTCTTGGTGGATAACTTGGGGTAGAAAAACTTCGAATTTACTTCCCTGGCCTATTTGGCTTTCAACCAGAATTTTACCGTTCATTTCTCCGATTATTTTCTTAACTATGCTCAAGCCAAGGCCTGACCCGCCAAATTTTCGCGTCGTTCCATGGCTAATTTGAAAAAACGGCTGGAAAATCTTTTCGAGATGTTGCTGATCCATGCCAATGCCATCGTCGCTAACAGCAATATAAAGATCTTTTTCCCCTGAGGGCCTTATCTCAAGAGTAACGGTGCCGGTTTGACAGAACTTGAAGGCATTGGTTAAAAGGTTGACGATTATGTGCTGAATTGCCTGTTTATCTGAATGCAAGACCAGTTCTGGCTGCAAAATCTGCTGAATGAATTTACCCTTTCTCGCTTTTGCGTGGTCAGTTTCAAGCGAATTTATGTAGGCCATGATCTCTGAAAGGGCAAATTGCTCCTTTTTAAGAGAAAATTTGCCGCTTTCCAGCAGTGAAAAGCTCAATAAGTCTTCGATCATTGCGTGCAGATTGTCGGCATTGATAACGATCTGATCGGCGAGATCGAATATTTTGCCTGACTCGATAAGATTTTGCCGTGCCGGCCCACGCAATAATTCGCCATAACCCTTTATCGCCGTAAGAGGAGTTTTAAGCTCATGGCTCATCATTGCCAGAAAATGAGATTTGGCCAGGTTGGCTTCTTCCGCCTTTTCTTTGGCGACAATCAATTCTCTTTCGGTCTGGCGGCGCAATTGAATTTCCTGCTCAAGTTCGCTTATCGCAACCTGCTTTTGCTGACTTTCTTCTTTTGCCTTTGATAATTCCTGCAAGGTCGTCTTGACGCTTTCTTCAAGCCTTTTATAAACATCCAGCCCTTCACTTCTACCGAAAAGCTCAACCAGGGTGAGCCAGGGTGGAAGTTTTGAATCGCGAAGGTTGAAAATTGTGTTGATGATACTTTCAGTTCTTTTAATGCCACAGGCAGAGATTACATACCCCAGGGCAATGATCAGATGCACCGGACTCGATGGAATTTCTGCGGCGGGTATTCGCGGGAAAAGCCCTGCATAGATCGAGCAGCCAAAACTCATAGCAATCATACCGATGCTTATAAGTCTGGCCGAGAGAAATAGCCGCCCTTGTGCGGTTCGCCAGAGGTGGATGGCAATAGCAGCCATGTAGCCTATTCCAATTGCGTAAAGAAGACCAAAGACGAATTCTTTAAGATTGGCGACACTGCCAAGCTGATTGATTGACAGCAAAGAATGCGAATTCATCATCAGCGGAATCATAATATAGATCAACATGATCGTAATGTAGTAAATGACCGGCTGTCGACCGAATTCGACCCGGCAGACTTTTCCAAGGAGATGTATTCCGGGCAGGGAAAAAAGAATGGCAAGAATGAAAAACAGATTGGTAAAGACACTTTGTTTGAAAGCCGCTATTTCAGTTATCCAGAAGATGAAATCGATACTGTTGCCGATTGCCGCACTGAGCATGGAAATAGTGAAAAACAGCATTGAATCTTTGGCAATGCTGCGACTGGGGATTTTTGACCATGCGTAGAGCGAATAAAGGGCTGAAGAAACATTGATAACGACAAATATGGAATACATGATTCGGGCATGCAGCAATGACCCATATTTGACGCCGAAAGCCTCGCA
>CAZTHA010000130.1:0-10757 GCA_964613435.1 uncultured bacterium | reverse complement strand
TCTTTTTAGTCCGCGTTCCCCGTGGGGTGAAATTGATAATAGCAAACTTGAATCGACAAGTCAACTAAAAACGAAAAAAATTATCCGCCAATTCCAACATCAAAAAAAAGTGGGCCAAAACCTGCAACCAAACCGATCGCCACCAACAATACAATAAAAAACCTCAGAAGAAAGACGAATTTTCTTTTTCTTTCCCGGCAATTGTTGGATGAGCCAAGATAAAGAAAGCCACAACCACATAATAGAATCAAAGCAGAAAAAGGTAAAAAGAGCTTTTTTTCAAAAACGGCCAAATCGCTCAAATACCCATCGGGAAATCCTAGCCAACGGACATGAACAAAACATACAGCCGCCGGAAAGGCAGCTGAAAAACCGGCCAAAAGAAGAGAAATAATTCGGAAACCGGCAATTCGGAAAAGCCTTCCTAATAGAATTCTCGTGCCTATTCAAGTTTGCTTAAGAATTATATGATAAATGACTTTCTTCAAAATCAAAAAAACAATAAGGTAACCGACAAACTTTCAGGCGCATTTTTCTTGAAAAGAAGTTTTCTGGTATGATAGTCTTTGCAGATTATTCTATACAGAACATAAAGAAAAGAGGTTGATTGATGAAAATTATCGGTCACGCAACAGTTGTCACTCTTGGTGAAAACCACCAGGTCATCAATGATGGTGCCGTCGCTTTTGACGAGAAGAAAATTCATGCCATAGGCACCACCGATGAAATCAAACAACGCTATCCCAAGGCCAAAATAAAGAACGTTAAGGGCCGGCTGGTAATGCCAGGAATTATCAATACTCACATGCACCTTTATTCGACCTTTGCCCGGGGAATTGCTCTGAAGGATGCCCCGCCAACCAATTTTGTCGAAATCCTTGAAAGACTCTGGTGGCGGCTTGACAAGGCCCTTTCACCGGATGATCTCTATCTTACTGCAATGATCCCTCTTCTTGATGCCGTCCGCAACGGGGTAACCACTCTGGTAGATCACCATGCAAGTCCTAACTGCATCGATGGCTCACTGGCAACCCTTTCCAAGGCTTTCAGAAAATGCGGCCTGAGAGGCAATCTATGCTATGAAATCTCCGATCGCGATGGCCAGGCAAAATGTGATGCCGGCTTCGAAGAAAATGCGAGCTTTATCAGAGGTCTTAAACTCGATAATGACCCGGATATAACAGCCATGATCGGTTTGCACGCAAGCTTCACCCTAAGCGACACTTCACTTGAAAGGGCTGCCGAGCTGATGAATGGACTGAATACAGGGGTTCATATTCACGTTGCTGAAGACCAGGCAGACAATGAAGATGCTATAAAACGAGGCTATCGCTCGGTCGTTGATCGACTGCATAAATTCAAGCTTACCGGTCCGGACAGCATTTTTGTCCATGGCGTTAACTGCGATGCGCACGACATTCAGACTCTTGGCCTGACCAAAACCAATATCATTCATAACCCCAGATCAAACATGAACAATGCCGTCGGCTGTGCGCCGCTTGAAAAAATGATGGCTGAAAAAATCAACGTAAGCTTCGGTACAGATGGTATGTCCGCTTCGCCGCTCGAAGATCTTATGGTTGCCAACATTCTTCACAAGCATGAGGCAAGGGACCCGCGCAAAATATACGGTGAAGCCTGGAAAATGTTTGCAGTCAACGGCCCGCGGCTCGCTCAAAAACTTTTCAAAAAGAAAATCGGGGTCATTGAAGAAGGAGCGGCGCCAGATCTGATTGTCTGGGACTACATTCCCCCAACACCGGTAACCGCTGCCAACACTTTTGGGCACCTTACCTTCGGCCTGCCGTTCAGCCGGGTATCGACTACCATCTGCCAGGGTAAAACGCTTATGGATGAAGGACAACTCGTGTTCATGGAAGACGGCGAAGAAGAAGAAATCTGCGCTAAGTCAAGAGAATTAGCCCAATCGCTCTGGGAAAGATTTTAATTACCGGTATCAATAAAATTCAAAACCGGGCATTTCGCTCTCATTAAGAGTCAGAAATGCCCGGCATTTTTTACCTGGAAAAATTTAATTAATTATTTAATCAGCTTGGCCAATTCTTCTTCGAGTTTTTCGCCGCGTAGATCCGTAGTTACAACTTTTCCATCCTTATCTAGCAAATACATGGTCGGAATGGACTGAATTCCATAGGTTGGGCCAACTTCATTCTGCCAACCTTTGCCATCAAAGTATTGTGGCCATGGCATGGCATTTTCCTCGATGTACTTATCAAAATCTTCGCGTTTTTCATCAAAAGAGATGCCGACGATTTCAAAACCCTTGGGGTTGTATTCCTTGTAAACCTTAACCAGATTCGGCACTTCAGCTCGACATGGCGGGCACCAGGTGGCCCAGAAATCGACGAGCAAAACCTTCCCTTTGAATCTGGCAAGATTCAGTTCCTTGCCGTCAGTAGTTTTAACATCCTTGGGAAAATCAGGAAATTCCTTGCCGACGGGATTGCGGAAAAATTCGTTAAGCAGCATTCCGGCAGCTTTTGCTACTTCGGCATTCTTCGACTGCGCAGCTTCCTTGAGCAAAGCATCGAACTCAGGGGTAAACTGCTCTTTCATCATCTGCAGACGCTGAGCAGAAGTCATTATCATGATTTCCCGAATATCGCCCTGCCAACGATTTACGATTTTTACGGCCATATCTGCAGAAGCAGCCTGTCCGATCAGACCCAGCAGTTCCATATCGAGTTTAAGCCGTTGTTCAGGCTCTTTAAGCGTCTCACGCAACTTTTCGGCATCGGTGAAGATATGCGCCCCGTGCTTTTTCATTGCTGCCTTGATTGACTCCATGTCCTGAGGGTCCATTGAACCGTCGGCAACTGCAGCCTGAAGCTTTTCATTCAATTTTTGTGAGGCATTTTTCAAAAAATCATTTACAGCGTCTTCCTGCTGTATGATTTCCTGACGGATATCGGCCTGATTCAATTTTTCAGGCTCAGCGCCGTAAACGGTAGAGAGAATCAACCCCGCGCTGACCAATGCCATAAAAGCCAATTTTGTAAATTTCTTCATAAAAATCCTTTCAGTTTGATAGGACAGAATACCATGAAACTATATTTTCAACTATATTCAGGAACAAAAAAACGACTGCGGGTTTGGAGTCCGCAGCCGTCTTCAGAAACATTTCGGAATTACTTCACTCGTTCAATGTTGAGTTTCAGGAGCTTATCAAGCAAAGCTGCAGGATTCTGGAATTTGCTGGTAAGAATCATGGCAGCGATGATATAGGGTTTGTAACCAGCTTCTTTGTATGTTTCGATGCGATAGCGATCGAACACCGAAGCTGCAACTTCACCGGCCTTGCATGAAACATCGGTGATGTCGGCAGGCAGACAATGCATATAAAGGGCTTTACCTTTGTTGGTAAGCTTCATCTTCTTTTCCGTACATTCCCAATCTTTGAACTTGGCGTTGTTAGCCAGACATTCTTTTTCAAGCGCCTTGAGACCATCATGATCGTTCTTGCGCAAAAGTTCGGTGCGGCGACCCATCACTGCATAGGGGGCCCAGCTCTTGGGATAAACGATGTCAGCACCTTTGAAAGCTTCATCCATGCTATTGGAAACGGTGAATTTGCCTCCGCTTTCCTTAGCCTGTTTCTTGGCGAGTTTTTCGACGTCGGGAATAAGGTTGTAGCCTTCGGGATATGCCAGTCTGACATCCATACCGAATCTGGTCATAAGGCCGATGATTCCTTGGGGTACAGAGAGAGGTTTACCGTAGCTGGGCGAATAAGCCCAGGTCATGGCAATCTTTTTACCCTTGAGATTTTCAAGTCCGCCGAAATGTTCTTTCAACCAAGCGAGGTCGGCCATAGACTGGGTCGGGTGGTCGATATCGCACTGCAAATTTACAACTGCCGGACGCTGTGGCAGAACACCCTGTTTACATCCGTCTTCGAGTGCTTCCCCGACTTCGCGCATATAGGCATTACCGGCACCAAGATACATATCATCGCGAATGCCAATTACTTCGGAAAGGAAAGAAATCATGTTTGCAGTTTCGCGAACGGTTTCGCCGTGAGCGATCTGCGACTTGCCTTCGTCAAGATCCTGAACGGCAAGGCCGAGCAGGTTACAGGCAGATGAGAACGAGAAACGAGTACGGGTTGAGTTATCTCTGAATAGAGAAACGGCAATACCACTGTCAAAAATTCTTGTGGAAATATTTTTGCCTCGCATTTCCTTGAGAGCCTGAGCAACGGCAAGGATCTGCTTGAGTTCATCGACGCTTTTTTCCCAGGTCAGGAGAAAATCTTTGCCAAAAATGTCGGCTTTATAACCTTTGATTTCTTTTATTATCGCTTTTATTTCTTTCATGCTTTCTTTCCTTTTCTTTTGATTTCTTAAATAACATGAACTCTGAGCAATGTTACTCAGAGTTCATTGAAATTTCAATCGTCAGTGTCAAATATTATAGGCAAACTGGGCATAAAAAGCCGAGGCCTTGACCAGGTCATCAACGGGGCATTTTTCGTTGGGAGCGTGGGCAAGAACTTCATTGCCAGGGCCAAAACCGATCATCGGAATCTTGTAATAACCGTTGATGGTAACCCCGTTGGTCGAGAAGGTCCATTTATCGATCTTGGGGTCTTTGTTAAAAAGTTCTTTAAAAGATTTTACGCCTGCCTGAACGACATGTTCAGTTTCAGGAATTTTCCAGGTCGGGAAATATTTTTCCATGCCGTATTTGAGACCGGTGTAGGCAACTTCTTCATAGTGCAGGACAACGACCTTGGCTTCTTCGCCGAGTTTGAGTCCACACGCAGTGATGACGTCTTCAACTTCCTTAACGGCCGAATCTTTGGTTTCACCCCAGGTCAAACGACGGTCGAGATGAATGTGAACTGAGTCAGCTACGGCACAAAGGGACGGGCTGCCTGATTTGAATTCGGAAATTGTAACAGTGCCTTTGCCAAGGAATTCATCGTCTTTGAGGCGCTCGTTGAGTTTTTCGATTTCAAGGGCAACTTTTGCAGCCATGTAAACCGCGTTTTTACCGCGCTCGGGGGCTGAACCATGGCAGGAAATGCCGCGAAAATCGATGCCTATTTCCATTCGGCCGCGATGACCGCGATAAATATTGAGATTGGTAGGTTCAGTGCTGATAACGAAATCAGGTTTAATCTTTTCTTCTTCAACGATGTACTTCCAGCAAAGCCCATCGCAATCTTCTTCCATGACCGAACTTACGACGTAAAAAGTGACGTCTTTGTCGAAACCCAGCTCTTTAAGAATACGGCCGGCGGTAATTGCAGATGCGATGCCGCCTTCCTGGTCGACGGTGCCGCGTCCAAGAACATAACCATCTTTAACTTCACCGAGGAAAGGATCGAATTCCCAGTTATCGCGGTTGCCAACCCCGACGGTGTCAACATGACCATCGATGGCGATAACTTTTTTACCGTTACCAATTCTACCGATAACGTTTCCAAGCCCGTCAATTCGAACTTCGTCAAACCCGGCTTCTTTCATTTGTCTGACCACTTCAGCCTGCACATCTTTTTCCTGCATGCTTTCAGAGGGGATTTTCACCATTTTGCCCAGATTCTGAGCGGTATAATCGCGGTATTTTTCGGCCAGTTCCAAAATTTTCTGTGTTGTCATATCATTCTCCATGCCTTTTATGTATTTATGCCGGGCCATTCTGTTGGTTCGGTATGCCGGCCTATTATACCTGAGCTTCATTTTAAAAACAACTTTATGAAAAACGAAATTCGAAATTGCCTTTTAGAATAAAGAGAGTATAATAACACCTTGATTTTTTAAGACAAACAGCAAGGAAAAGGAAACGAGCTTTAAGTTCTTTTTGCCATGCGGTTGTTCTATGATCTACGGAATAATTCGGAGGAAATAGAAATGACAACAAATGGAAAGCTGGCAGTAGTAGCAGTTGGCGGCAATTCGCTGATCACCGACAAAGATCATCAGACAGTTGCTGACCAGTATGAAGCAGCCGCAAAGACAATGGTTCACATCGCTGACATGGTTGAAGCGGGATTTCGCGTGGTTATTACCCACGGTAACGGGCCCCAGGTAGGATTCATTCTACTTAGAAGTGAAATCGCCCGCGACCAGATTCATCCCGTGCCTCTTGACAGTTGTGGAGCCGACACCCAGGGTGCAATCGGCTATAATTTTCAGATGGCTCTGGGCAACGAATTCAACAAACGCGGCATTGACAAACCAGTTGTAACAGTGGTTACCCAGGTTCTCGTCGACAAGAACGATAAATCTTTCCAGAGCCCCAGCAAGCCGATCGGACAGTTTTATACCGAGGCTGAAGCCAAAGAAAGAATCGCCAAAGACGGCTGGGACATGGTTGAAGACGCCGGTCGCGGCTGGCGCCGGGTCGTGGCTTCACCACTGCCACTTGAAATCATCGAAGAAGGCGCGATCAAAGCCTTGGCCGAACGTGGTTACATGGTCGTTGCCGTTGGCGGCGGCGGCATTCCCGTGATAAAAGACGAAAAGGGCATGCTGAAAGGTACTGCTGCGGTTATCGACAAAGATTTCGCCTCAGCCCTTCTGGCCTCAAACATCGGCGCCGACGTTTTCGTTATTTCAACCGCAGTCGAAAAGGCCTGCCTGAACTTCGGCAAACCTGATCAGAAAGAGCTTGAAAAAGTTACCGTGGCCGAGCTGGAAAAGTATTGCGAAGAAGGCCATTTCAAACCTGGATCGATGCTGCCGAAATGCCAGGCAATCATTAAATTCCTGAAAGCCGGTGGCAAACATGCCATCATCACTAACCCTGAAAACCTTGCCAGAGCTGTAAAGGGCGAAGCAGGCACTCACATATATCCCAACTAAGGAGCAGAAACCGTGCCAAAATATGCACATAAATTCAAACTTCACGTCAAGGAAGAAGTACTTAAAAAAACAGTAGAAAGAGCAAGAGAAAAGAATATTATCATTCCGACCTTTGCTCAGCAGAATAACCCTGAACTGATTCCGGAAAAAATCAAAAAGCAGATTCAGCCGCTCGGTCTTTGGGATGTCGATCCGCGCAACCTTTTCCGAATCACCTGGCGCAACAACATCAAAACCGGCCTCTATGGCGATGTTAACTTCATCGAATTTCCCAGTGAAATCACCGGTGTGAAGGCACGCATCGTCGGTCTGGTCGGCAAATATTTTCCGACCGGGGCGCACAAAGTTGGTGCGGCTTTTGGTTGTCTGGTTCCCCGTCTGGTAAGCGGCGAATTCGATCCTACCACGCAAAAGGCCGTTTGGCCGAGCACCGGCAACTATTGTCGGGGCGGCGCATACGACTGCGCCCTTCTTGGAACCCCTGCAATTGCCATTCTTCCAGAAGAAATGAGTTCTGAGCGTTTCAACTGGCTTAAAGAAATTGGCACCAGTGAAATCTTTGCCACGCCCGGTTGCGAATCTAACGTCAAAGAAATTTATGACAAATGCTGGGAACTGCGAAAAACTCGCGGTGACGACATTGTCATTTTCAATCAGTTCGATGAATTCGGCAATTCAATTTGGCATTATCACCAAACCGGAAACGCCGTTCTCGATGTTTTCAACAAGATCAAAAAAGATCGCAACCGGCTGGCCGCATGGGTTTCAGCAACCGGTTCCGCCGGCACTATTTCCGCAGGCGATAAAATCAAGCACGTTTATCCCCATGCAAAAATCGTTGCCTCAGAAGCGCTTCAGTGCCCCACCCTGCTAAGCTGTGGCTTTGGCGGTCACCGCATCGAAGGTATCGGCGACAAGCACGTTCCCTGGGTTCATAATACCCGCAACACCGATCTGGTTGTAGCGGTCGATGATGAAAACTGCATGAGACTGCTTCGCACGTTCAACGAACCCGCCGGCAAAGAAATGCTCAAGAATGCCGGCATCAAGCAAGAACTCATCGATGAGCTTGGATTGCTTGGTATCAGCTCGATAAGCAACCTTCTTTCTGCAATCAAGACCGCCAAATTCTTCGAAATGAATGAAGAAGACGTCATCTTCACCTGTCTTACCGACTCAGCAGAGATGTATCAGTCAAGAATCGAAGAACTCAACCAGCAGCACGGCAAATATTGCAATGGCAGAGCCATGGCCGACTTTGAAAGATTTCTGCTTGGCGAAGATACTCAGGATATGATGGAACTTACCTACCACGATCGCAAGCGCCTTCACAATTTCAAATATTACACCTGGGTTGAACAACAGGGCAAAACCTTTGAAGAAATCAACGAACTCTGGGATCCGGAATTCTGGGAAGACGTCTTTTCTGAAGAAGTTATCAAACATTGGGACGAATTGATCGTCGAGTTCAACAAACGCACAGGACTTATCGATAAAATCTGATAACCCTATAAACGTTAATTAAAAAGGCCGCAGTGACTTTCACTGCGGCCTTCATTTTTCAATAGAAAAATGGATTCAGACTTCGGGCCTTAGTTTTCATCCCCGGCGCCAACGGTTTTGTTACCATCCCGCAAATTTTTAAGCAAATTTTTAAAAGAACTTTGCAACTCGGATTTAACAACAAGAATTTCGCGGCCATGGAGTAAGGAAAGGTTAATTCCTTCAACCGATCCTAAAACAAAGCGGCGAGCTTCATTATCATAAGAAATGGTAAAGGAATCGCAAGCATCGAGATCAGAAAAACCATTGCTGGCAATTTGTTCCGCGGTTGCATCGATAAACATCGAGACCCGGGCCCCTTCGTAAAAACTGAAAAAGCTTTCAACGTCAGGTTTGTCGACTATTTTGCCTTCACAGAGCCATTTTCCGTCCTTATATTCGAGCAAAAAGGTTGAAGTTGCCTCTTTCAACTCGATATTTTTGATTTTTGCAGGTTCAAGATCGGGCAGATTTTTACTGCGCAAATCGTTAAATGATTTTTTAAGATTCTGAAGATCGGAGTTAAGAATTGCATGAATTGCGTCTTCTTCATTGCGGCGAAAGTAGGTTTCAGTTCCTGCGAACTCTCCGGTTTCAATGGCAAATTTCTGCCCGGAACTGTTGCTCATGCTTATTGAAAATGTTGGCGAGGCAAAGCCCCATTCTTCAGGCCTTTCAGGTTTATCTTCGACAAAGCGTGAAATTTTAAGAGTCTGCAAAGCCTGAATTAGTCCAGCGATTGCCTCGGCATCAGCAGGGGCATGCACTGGTTCAACAAGGAACCATTCAATCGCATCCCTTTTTTCCACAACCATATTCCGATTGCCTTCGCAGATTTCTATTCTATTGACGTTTCCAAAATCAGAGAAAATGGCGCGTTTGCGAAGATCCTGGGCGGTCTTGAAAAAGTCCCCGCGAATATATCCCGGAACAAGATAAATACTTTTACGATCGCCCCGGCTTAAATAAATTGATCCGCCTACGGGCGATTTACTGCCAAGAAAAAGCTCGACTGAATCTGAACCAGCCCCAATAATAACCCTTGGCGAGGATTCGGAAATGCCGAAAGCTGTTGTATCGGTGGCATTTTCTGCGACCAGCATTTCTGATTTCAACTCAGCAAAATGCCTGATAAGCCCATCAATTTCAAGGGGCTCGACTTCGAATTCTCCCGGTTCAACAATTTTGAATTTGCCATCTTTCCTGACAATCCGAAGCTCTTCGGCAGAATCTTTCAGCCAGGCAATCGATTCAATCTTTTCAGCGGCAAAGGGCACCATCTGCTGGGGCTTTTCCATGCCGGGCAGAAGAATTTCATCAACCTCATAGTAGTTCGCATAAACGAGAAGAATAATCAAAACGATGAATGCGATCAAAGTGGGCTGTAATCTTTTTTTCATGGCTCAGACCCTCCTTCGCAACATGAATACGAATCCGCCAAGAATGACGATGAGCATCGGTGAAACGATTACGCAAAAAGTGAATATGCGATTCGCGGCATTTTCATCAATAACAACCTCAGAAATTTCAACGACCTTCGGGCGAATTGAAATCATCTGTTCCTGGCCCAACATCCAGTTCATACTGTTAATGATCAGATCTTTGTTGCCCGCAAATGGCAAATAGGCGTTTCCCATAAAGTCAGCATCACCAAAAACAAGAATTTTAGAAGCTGTCGCGGTGCGATAATCTTCAAGGGCAACCGCAAGTTTCAAAGGTCCTCGAGCGTCTTTTCCTTCTTCAAAGGCCAGATTTATCTCGTCCCCAGCCTTCATATCCCTTTTTGCCCATGAATTTTCAACGGTTTCAAGATAAGTCACCGCGGTATAACCGTCGCGGCCCTCTACGGTAAGGCTGCGGCAATGAAACATTATGCAAATAAGATTGGCAGATTTTATCGGGGCCAGAGCCTTATGGTCGGTAAGCTCCGGGGCAACCGTCCAATACTGCCGTTGAATACCGCGGGGATCGATCACCACATCCTGGTTCGCCAACACTCCATATTCTTCGAGCATGAACTTTTCCAGCACAGAAGTTTGACTCAACGGGTCAAGGGCTATGAACAAATGGCCATGACGACCTCTGACAAAAGTGCGAATCTTTTCTACTTCGCTTTGCAGAAAATCGCGTTGAGGAGCGACAATTACCAGCAGACTGGTATCTGCAGGAATATCGCTTTCAACGAGGTTGATTTCATCGACATCATAGTTTTCACGGATCAAAAGCTCATTCAGCCTTGCCACATCACGGTTGCTATAGCCGTTAACCGAAGCTTCGCCATGCCCCTTAACAAAAGAAATTTTCCTTTTTCGGCCGCTGGTAACATTCAAAATGGCTGAGGTCATGATCTGTTCACCCTTGAACTTCGGCCGCGCGTCAGCTCCT
>CAZTHA010000129.1:2968-10811 GCA_964613435.1 uncultured bacterium | reverse complement strand
GGTTTTTTTACTTCACCGCTGATAGCGCCGACCGGGCATTTTCTGGCACACAGTGTGCAGCCTTTGCAGAGGGCGGGATCGATCTCAGGCATTGCCAGGGCTTTGCATTGCCCGGCCGGGCACTTTTTCTGAAAAATATGCGCTTCATACTCGTGGCGGAAGTTTTTGAGAGTAGAGAGAACCGGACTTGGTGCCGTTTTTCCCAGACCGCACAACGAGCCTTTGGCAACTGCGTGGGCAAGCTTTTCGAGGTTGTCGAGAGTTTTTTCGTCTGCTTCGCCGTTCATGATATCGTCAAGCATCGCCAGCATTTGTTTAGTTCCTTCGCGGCAAAGAACGCATTTTCCGCATGATTCGTTCTGGGTAAACTGCATGAAGAATCGGGCTATGGAAACCATGCAGGTGCTTTTATTCATTACCACCAGGCCGCCTGAGCCGACCATTGCGCCTTTATCGCGCAGTGAATCGAAGTCGAGAGGCAGGTCGAGATGTTCTTCGGTCAGACAGCCACCGGATGGGCCGCCGATCTGAACCGCTTTGAAGCCGTCTTTGAGAGGATTGCCGCGGTCGTCAGTGACGCCGCCGCCGATGTTGAAAATGATTTCGCGTAAGGTGGTGCCGAAGGGAACTTCAATCAAGCCGGTGTTGGCAACATGACCGGTGAGGGCAAAGGTTTTTGTGCCCGGCGAGCCTTCGCTGCCGGTTTCTCGGAACCATTTTGCGCCTTTTCTCATGATTAGCGGCACGCAGGCCAGTGTTTCAACGTTGTTGATTACCGTTGGCTTACCGAACAGGCCCTTTTGGGCCGGGAAAGGCGGTTTCGGAGAGGGCATGCCGCGCTTTCCTTCGATTGAGGCGATCAGGGCGGTTTCTTCGCCGCAGACGAATGCGCCGGCGCCCTCCATTACTTCGATATTGAAAGAACAACCGCTGTTGAAAATGTTGCTGCCGAGAATGCCATTTTCAAGGGCATCTTTAACGGCTTTGCGAACTCGCTGGACTGCCAGTGGGTATTCGGCCCGGACATAGACCACACCGGCGCTGGCCCCAATAGCTCGTGCGGCGATCATCATGCCTTCGATAACTGCATGCGGGTTGCCTTCCATGACGCTGCGATCCATAAAAGCGCCCGGATCACCTTCATCGCCGTTGCAGATAACATATTTTTCCGCCGAGGATTGAACCCGGGTCAGTTCCCATTTTCGCCCGGTAGGAAAGCCGCCGCCGCCACGTCCGCGCAGGCCAGAATGCAGCATTTCTTCGCAAACCGCCTGGGGTGAAAGGTCGCAACAGGCTTTTCTTGCGCCTTCGTAGCCGCCGTGGGCAATGTATTCCCTGATGTCTTCAGGATCGATGTGCCCGCATTCGGCCAGAACCGTGCGCTTTTGCCGGTTATAAAAAGTAATTTCGGCGGCACCGCGGGCTTTGACCTGCGAATTCGGGTCGACATAGAGAAGTCGTTCGATGATTTCGCCGTTTTTCAGGGTCTTTTCGACGATCTCGTCGGCGTCGTCGGCTTTGACTTTGACGTAGAGGATGTTTTCGGGCATAATTGTCACCAGAGGTCCCATTTGGCAGAAGCCGTGGCAGCCGCTTTTGGATAGATGAATTTCGTCTTTTTTGTGATCTGCGGTCTCAACCCGCATCGGCAAGCCTTCTTTGGTGATTTTTTTCACAAGAGTGTCGATCAATTTAAGGGCACCGTTGGCAACGCAGGCAGTACCGGCACAGACGATTATGCGGCGTTCGCTGGCATTTTTCCGGTAGTCGCCGGCTACCGTTTCAAGATTGATGGTTGAGTGTTTCATTGGGTAGCCTCCCGGGCAATGATTTCATCGATGAGTTTTTCTGTGGCTTCAGGAGTCATCAGTCCGTGAACTTCTTCGTTGATAACCAGAACCGGTGCCAGGCCGCAGGCACCGAGACAGGAAACGGTTTCTACGGTGAAGAGCATGTCGGGCGTGGTCATTTTGCCCGGTTCAAGTCGCAGCTTTTTCATCAGCGCTTCGAGAATTGGAATGGATTTTTTAACATGACAGGCGGTTCCATCGCAGATTTTGATGACGTATTTGCCTTTTGGTTCAAGGGCGAAGTGGGAATAGAAGGTTGCGACGCCGTAAACCTGCGAAGCGGGTAAGCCAAGGGATGTGGCGACGTAGGTGAGCACTTCTTCGGGAAGGTAGCGGTACTCTTCCTGGACAGCCTGCATGATTGGAATCAGCTTGGCACTGTCGTGGTGATACTGATCGAGAATTTCGCAGACTTTCTCGAACTTGCGTAGGACGCTGGCTGAGTGTGTGTTCATGGGAAACCTCCTGCTGTTAACTGGAAATCTGTGATGAGGTCTGCAGTTTTTTGGTAAGAACTGCGAGGCCGGCGGCGATCGTTTCGTTTTCTACTAATACGTCCTGGGGAACCTTAAGGCTGACCGGGGCGAAGTTCCATATTCCCTTGATTCCAGCTTTTACCAGGACATCTGCAACCTGTTGAGCTGCCCCTTCGGGAACCGTTAGAATCGCGATTTTTACCTGCATTCTTTTGCAGAGGTTCGCAAGCTTGTTCATCGGCAAAACAGTTGTGCCATGGACTTCCTGACCGACAAGAGTTTCATCGCTGTCAAAAGCGGCGATAATTTTGAAGCCGTAGTGGTCGAAACCCTTGTAGCCGAGCAAGGCCTTGCCAAGATTGCCGACGCCAATGAGAAATGCTTCGTCGATGCGGTTGTAGCCAAAAAAATCTTCGATACAGTTGATGAGAACTTCAATTTTATAGCCAACCTTGGGCAGGCCGCGAATGCCGGTGAAGGCGAGATCTTTGCGCACCTGGGTTGAGTCGAGGTTCAGGTCTTTGCCGATATGCGTGCAGGAAATGAATTCGCGGCCGCGGGCGGCGATATTTTTCAGGTAGTGATAGTAGAGGGGCAGGCGTCTTAGGGTCGGTTCGGGAACTGCAATAATCTGTTTAGGCATGCTGACCTCCGTCGAGCGGATTTATCGAGAAATTGTTATCGATAAAAATTTCTCGATTACGCTTTTAGTATAATTACTGATTTAATAAAGGTCAACTAAAATTGTGAAAAAAATTTCGGGTTAATTAAAAATAAAATAATAGGCGTGAAAAAAATCACAGGCAGAGAGAGGTTGTGGAGAAAGAAGGGAAAAATCGAGATTGAAAAATTGTGACTATCTTAGCGCCAGGTAGAATCCGCCAACCATTAATCCCAGAAAAATCAGAAAGATCAGTAGTTGAAAAAGTTGATTGTTAAAAATCGGAAAATTGACCGAAAGAATCTTCTGGCCGGAATTTACGACGACGAGAAACCCGATCATTGGAATTGCTGCCAGGGCTTTAACCACATAGCCAGTGGCAAAAATGGTGATGGCATTGATGATTATCCCGCCAACCACAGCTGCCAGGCCGTAGTAAAAATTGGTCCAGGAGGTGCCGAGGGCGATTTGCTTTCCTTCTTCGCTGTTTTCCGCATAAGCAATCAATGCAGAAGCGGTCTGAGCATCCATACCATTCTTCATCAGGCGGCGCATGAAAGCTTCTTTCGATTCCGGCTGGGGGCTGATGCTGTTTTGAACCCAGGCTTTAATATGTTCGGTTAATTCAATGTCGCCAACTTTTTCAGCTAGTTCGGTTCTTGCATTTTTCTTTTTTGGTGCAGGTGTTTTTGTGGTCGGTTTTGGGTATTTTGACGGGTAAGTTTTTCTGGGCGGCTGGGTGGTCGCTGGTTGGGAGGCCGCCCCAGCATGTGTCGCAACGGAATTGAAAGGATTTTTATGCCCAGGATTTTCTGGCGTCGGATTAACGGGAATTTGCCTTTCGGGCTCTGGTTTTGGTTGAATCGATTCTTGTTGCGGGGATTTTTCGGTTGGGACTTGTGGTGAGCCAAAGGGGCTGATCTGACCGGCTTGTTGTGGTGGTGACTTAACTGGTGGCGAATCAGTAGATGCCGGTGGTAGCTGTGTTGGCTGGTTGTTGCTTTGCGGCGCCAATACTTCCGCTGGAGTTGCCATCTGGTTCTGACATTTGGGGCAAATGAAAACTGGCGAATCAAAACCGTATGGAAGTGCGATTTTTTGCGAGCACTTGCTGCATCTGACAATCAGGCTTTCAGGCATTTTGAACTCCAGTTGAGCTGCCAAAATTAGGCTGTTTTTGCTGTGTTTATGATTACTTCTTCGGCGCAAATTTTAATCTTATACTGCCAACCATAAAATCTTCAACCACTTAAATGCTTTAAATGAATTTTCTAAGTTAGCCGGCGAAAAATTATTCTTCGGCCATGATTACCTGATTGCGGCCGCCGGCCTTTGCCTGATAAAGAGCTTTGTCGGCAAGCTGAACCAGGGCCAGCGGTTTGTTCATCGTCGCTGGATTGATCTGGGCAACGCCAACACTGATAGTGCAGGCTATTTCTTTGTTTTCGCCAATTTTTACCGGGGTAGCTTCGACGGTTGCCCTTAATTTTTCAGCAAGAACCATTGCACCGAGTTTTTCCGTCTGGGGCAATAAAATGATGAATTCTTCGCCGCCATAGCGGGCGGGCAGGTCGTGGATTCTAACATTCATTTTAAGAATCCTGGCGATGTTTTTTAATACCAGATCTCCGGCGGGGTGCCCAAAGGTGTCATTAACCTGCTTGAAGTGGTCGAGATCGAGGATGATAACTGAAAGATTCAGGTTATAGCGTTTGGCACGATAAAATTCTTCGAGAAGTCGCTGGAGAAAGGAGCGGTGATTGGTCAGTTCGGTCATGCCATCGGTGGTTGCCAGGTGTAGCAGGCGAGAATTATTTATTGCCACCGAGGCCTGGGTGGCGAAAAACTTGAGTAATTCCTGATCTCTTTCTTTGAACAGTCCAGTGTTTACGCGACTATCCAGATACAGAACGCCGATGATGGAGCGGTTGTATTTGAGCGGGGTTACCGCTACACACTTGATCTGGTTGAGAACGATGCTTTTTCTTTCGGCAATACCCTGGTCGAGGTTGGTGTCGGTGATCAGCATGGTTTCGCCGGATTTAAAGCATTGAACAATCAGGCTTTGCGAAGTGCGCATTTCTTTGTTGATCTCTTTGTCGCCCATTTTTCTCGAGACGACCATTTCAAACTTCTGACTGTTTTCGTTGAAGAGAATCAGGCTGCCGCGTTCGGCGCGGGTAACGTTTAGAGCCATGTCGATGGTGTATTCAAGCAGTTGCTGGTAATTGAGAATCGAATTCAGCGCATAACTGACTTCGAGCATTGCCGAAAGCTCGTGAATTCGCTGGGAAATTTTGCTTTCGTGAGGCTCGAGTTCGGGTTTGCGTTCATCTTCTATCAGGTTTTTGATGTCATTAAATGTTTGTTTTACAAAGGTCAGGTTTTTGTGAAGAAAAAACGGAAAAATTTCGGCGGTAACCGGTTGCGATTTGGTCGTTTCTTCAATCGTCTGGTGTTCAGCGCTTTCTGCGGTGAGAAAAACATCTTCGGAAACCTGCACCATCGAGCCGGGTTGAATAGGAACCATAACTCCGGGAATGATTTTCTGGCCGTTGACTCTTGTACCGAAGGTACTGTGCAGATCCTGGATGAACAGGCGATTCGAATTGTCGCAGCGAATCAGCAGGTGTTCCCTTGAAACGGTCAGGTACTGCAAGACGATGTCGCAGGATGGGCTTCGACCGACCTTAACCTCGCTGCAGTCGGGTTTCATTTCGCGAGCATCGATTATCGAGCCTTCAGGTCCCTTGAATATTACTTTCATCTTTGTTTTTCCTGTCAGAGTTAACATTTTCAATAATTTGTTTTAGAACGGTCAGGACCTCATCAAAATTTTCCGGGCGGTTTGCCGGGTTCTTGCTCAGACATTCGCTGATCATGACCTGGAGTTCAAGCGAAGCGTCGTCCCGGGAAACTTTTTTAGGTTCCTGGACCAGTACCAGGTTGATGTCATTGCCGTCGTAAGGCTTGCAACCTTCCAGCATTTCAAAAAGCATCACTCCCAGGGCATAGATCTCGGAAGAAGTTGTCGCCGGTTCACCGCGAAACCTTTCGGGTGCCAGATACCAGGGGGTTCCCATTACCAGTCCGGTCTTGGTCAGATTCGTCTGCCCTTCAATTTGCGCCAGTCCGAAGTCGATTACATAACAGCGTTCTTCATCGGTTACAAGGATGTTCTCAGGTTTGATATCGCGATGGAGAATATCCTTGCCGTCGGCATAAGCCAGTGCTGAAGTAATATCGATGGCAAAACTGAGAAAGCGTTCGATGCTAAGGCTGCCGTTGGATTTTTCCAGATAAGAGCGCAGGCTTTCGCCGTTGATCAATTCAAAAGCCAGATAATAAGGCGGTTTGAGCGAAAGATCAAAAACTTTCGGGATCGATGGGTGATCGAGCGCAGCAAGAATCCTGGCTTCGCCGAGAAACCTCTGCTTCAGGTCAGGTTGGGAGATGGCGATGCTTTCCTGAAGGGTTTTTATCGCCACCCATCTTTGCAAGACCTCGTCGAATGCCTTGTAAACAACACCCATGCCGCCGCGGCCCATTTCAGAAATTTGGGTATAGCGCTCGGCAGCAAAGCCCGGGTCTTCGCTTTGCGCTTTGCTGCCATTATTGCTCGGTTGTTTTTTCGGGTTGAGCTGTTCTTCCAGTAATCTTTTAAGATCGTGGGCCCCGGGGAATCCCGAGTCTTTCGCCATCAGTCGGTTTGTCGTTTCCATCGCCGCATTGAGGTTGCCCTGGTTCTGCTGACATCGGGCAATGGCGTAAAGCCACCTGGCAGAATCGTTTTCACAAGCCGCTGCCTTTTCAAAGTATTTGAGATTGGTGGCTTTGTAGGTTTTTTTTCTGTCATAATAACCGGCGAGAAAAAGGTTTAATTTGTCATTGTCAGGGTATTTTTTCTGGAGATCCTGAATTTTGAAAAGAGTTTTTTCATCGATCTGCTTTTGTGTGGTCAGTAACTCGATCTGAAGCTCGATGAACCATTGTTGGTCAGCATAAGTTTTGCTGGCCCGGCGCATGAAATCCTGGCAAAAAGATTTCTGTCCGCCGCGATAGAGAATATGGCAGATGGCTTCGGTAAGTTCCGCATCTTTTAATGCCGGTTGGGGGTTCTTCTGAATCAAGGAAGTGGCAATTGGAATGGCACGGCTGATTGTGCGACTGTCGGTGCTGGCTCCGGCTGCCAATAGTTCATCGCGATGGGAGATGGTAACCTGAGAGTCGTCTTTTTTATCTTTTTGCCCGGTTCTGCGCCGAAAAAAGACAAGCAGGATGAGCAAAAAAAAGATCAATCCGCCGGCAGCATAAAGAATTTCGGCTGGAATTTCGGCAATACTCATAAAGGTCCCGTTATTAAATTCGATTTACTCTAATCATAAACCCGTAAAATTAAAAAAACAACTGGATTGGATATTTGATTTGGTTTATCTGTCGCGGTTTAAGGAATTGCTTCATAAATATTTGGTTGATTGATGAATTTCGGGTATAATCTGCCTGTGATATTGAGACTTTGACCATTGATATAATTCTCTGTGAGGTTCTGAATGAAGAAAGCCACAGCTTTTCTAACTTTGATCGGCCTGTTGACCATTGTTGGCGGCCTGGTTTATGCAATTAAATTTCATCCTGATCAACAGCAGCTTGCTCCTCTGATAACTGCCTTAACCGACCTGGTGCCTGAGCAATATCGTTCACCGGGTTTGATCGGTCTGTCCCTGTTCTGGCTTGCTGCCTTCGCTACTTCTCTGATTGGTCTTTTCGGTCGTGGTACTGACAGTATTGCTGATAGGCAGCCAGAAAAGCCCGAAGAAAAGCCCGAAGAACAGCCCGAAGAAAAGCCGGTCACCAAA
>CAZTHA010000129.1:0-2868 GCA_964613435.1 uncultured bacterium | reverse complement strand
AGAAAAGCCCGAAGAAAAGCCCGAAGAACAGCCCGAAGAAAAGCCGGTCACCAAACCGGAAGAACAGCCGGAAACCGTTTTAAAAAGCGAGTTCGTGACGCTAGAACTCAGGTTGCAGGAGCTTGGCGAGCAGAAACAGCAGAAAGAAAAGCAGCTTGAGGGTGAAATCGAAAACCTGCAGGCACAGCTGCAGAAATTTTCCGTGAGCGATGATGAACGCCTGAAACAAGAACAGTTGGCGCAAGAGCTTGCCGAATTGAAATTGCAGGTTGAGAAACTGCAATCTGAAAACGAGAAACTGCAGAAAAACTCAGGTAATGCTGATGCAGAAGCGAAAAAGCTCGAAGAAGAAATGAGAGCTTTGCAGAACAAGCTCAATAAGGCTGAAGAAGATGGCAAAACCGCCCGGCGCGAAGCAGAAAAAGCGGCCGGCAGTCTTAAAAGCGCTCAGGCCGATAATGAGAAGGCCAGACAGCAGCTTGAAGAAATGAAGCAGGAAAACGAAAAGATCAAAGCAGAACTGCAGGCAGCCATGGCCGATGCCAAAAGCGGCAAACACGGCATTCCGCCTGCCGCATATCAGATTCTTTATCTGTTTCAGAAGGAAGGCCGTCTTATCGATCTGCTGATGGAAGACGTCACAGACTTCGATGACGAAACCCTCGGCGGAGCTATTCGCCCGATTCATGAGGGTTGTCGCAAACTTCTGCAGGAACGCCTGATTATCGAGCCAGTTTTAAATGAGGCCGAAGGTAGCGAAGTTACCATTGAAGAGGCTGATGCAGAGTCGATCAAGCTTTCCGGAAATGTGCCGGCCCGCGGACCCTATACTGGTGAGCTGGTGCATCGGGGCTGGCGGTTGAAGGAATGTCACCTGCCGGAACTTGTCGACGGCTGGAACGGCAACGTCGTTGCGCCTGCAGAAATTGAGATCAGCTGAGGAGGAGAAATATGGCAAAGGCAAAATACATTGTCGGTATAGATCTTGGCACGACCAATGTCGTTGTTACCAGCACTTCGCTGGCAGCAGCCGAGTCAGAAGATAAACCGGAAATCAGCATATTTCCGCTGCTGCAGGAACAGGCGAAAGGCGCGGTAGAAAAGCTTGAAAGCATGCCTTCTTTTCTGTTCGAACGCCTTAAAGAAAAGCCGGTGTTGCCATGGGATGAAGATTCGAAGTTCATCATCGGTGACTATGCGCGTGAACGTGGTGCCGAAGTGCCTGATCGCTTGATTTCATCGGCAAAATCATGGCTGTGCAACACCAGGATCGACAGAACCCAGCCGGTTCTGCCCTGGAACGCCCCGGAAGATAATGCCAAAGTCTCGCCATTACAGGCTATTGCCAACTTTCTCGACCATGTGCGCCTGGCCTGGAACGAGGAAAATGCCAAGGACAAGCTTGAAAACCAAAAGGTTATCGTTACGATTCCGGCCTCTTTTGATGCTGCTGCCCGTGATTTAACCGTTGAGGCTGCTCGAAAAGCCGGATTAACCGAAGTTACTCTGCTTGAAGAGCCCCAATCAGCCTTTTATTCGTGGATTTCGCAAAGCGATAAACCCTGGCGAAAACAGGTGAAAAAAGGTGATGTCGTGCTGGTCGCCGACGTTGGTGGCGGCACCACCGATTTCAGTCTGATCGAAATCGGCGAAGCGGATGGCGACCTCAGTCTCGAGCGGGTTGCCGTTGGCAACCATATTCTTCTCGGCGGCGATAACATGGATCTGACTCTGGCCTACATTGCCAGAAAGAAACTTGAAGAGAGCGGCAAGAAGGTTTCTCAGTGGCAGACGATTCAATTGAGCCACCAATGTCGAAAAGCCAAAGAAATTTTGTTGTCCGATGCGGAAAAAGATTCGGTGCCGGTCGTCATTTCCGGGCGTGGTAGCAGCGTTATTGCCGGTTCATTGAAGACGACGATCGAACGCAATGATGTCGAGACAGTGCTGATCGACGGCTTTTTCCCGAAATGCGCTATCTCTGATGATCCGATCGAAGATACCGGTTCGGGCGTTCGCGAAATCAGTCTGATGTATGCGGCTGATGCGGCGATTACTCGACATCTGGCCAAGTTTTTGCGCAGTCAGAAGGCAGAAGGCAAAGATTACTCGCACCCGCAGGCGATTCTTTTCAATGGCGGCGTTTTTCGCTCAGAAATCTTTCGAAATCGCCTGGTGGAAGTTATCGACAGCTGGCTTGAAAGTGAAGGCAAAGAATCGATAAAAGTTCTTGAGGGTATCGAGTTGTCGCAGGCGGTTGCGCGTGGCGCTTCCTACTTCGGCATTGCCAGGGAAGGCAAGGGAATTCGCATTCGTGGCGGCGTTTCCCAGGCTTATTATCTTGGTATCGAGTCCTCTTTGCCGGCAGTTCCGGGCTTCAAGCCGCCGCTTAAAGCGCTTTGTGTCGCTCAGCAAGGCACCGAAGAAGGAACGACCCAGGAAATCGACCAGCGAACCTTTGGCCTGGTCATTGGCAAGCAGGCAGAGTTTAAATTTTTCAAATCCAATTGTCGGCGTGAAGATGTTTTTGGCACCCTCATCGATGAGATGGACGAAGATTTTGAAGAAACAAGTTCTCTGGTGATTGAATTGCCTGCTTATGAGGGAATGAAAGCCGGCGATATCGTCGATGTTGGCCTGCAGGTTGCCATTACCGAGATTGGCACCCTCGAAATTTATTGTCTGGCCAAAGAAGGCGATCACCGCTGGAAGCTTGAATTCAACGTTCGGGATGCGATCAAGTAATGAGCAAGACCAGTGCCGGCACCGCCCGGTTCGTGATTGGTATCGATCTTGGCACGACCCAGTGTGCCTTGTCTTACGTCGATCTCGAAGACAAAAATCTTAAAATAAGAAATCTTGAAGTTC
>CAZTHA010000128.1:0-10821 GCA_964613435.1 uncultured bacterium | reverse complement strand
TGGCCAATAAGCTTGTCCTTGCCACTGAGATGCCGACACAGAAAGCTTGAATCAGCTGCATTTGCCTCCTGTCGGTAATCCAAGCGCTGGAAATCCTCGATTATCGAGGAATGCCTGTCTTCAATGGCAAGATCCTGCGGAAAGACATTGGATTCCTCCAGCAGGAAAAAACGAAACGGACCAGTCTCTTTATTTTTTTGCTCAATTTCAAATTTGAGTGGGGCAAAACCCTTCAGTTGCTCGGTTGGAAAAAAAAGAATCATCCCCCCATTTTGGAATGCGTGTACCCAAAGTTTGGGGTGGATTGAAGAAAAAGAAGTTGAAATCAACCGGGGATTGTTAGAATCGGTGCAACGAAAAATCTGTATTGGCGAGAAGAACGACCCAAGCAGTTTTCTGATATTGATAATCTTTTCTTCAGGCTGTTGATTGGTTCTTCGGTATTTTTCTTCGATTCTGAATTCATGTAAGAAGATGAAGGCTTTCAGCCACTCTGCAGCATGAATTGAGTAATTGAAGTTGCTGTGAGTGACCTTGAATGTTTTATCCCAGATGATGATTTTGGCCTCGATATTTATTTTTGCCAGAAATTCTTCGGTTTTTTCCTTGAGTTTTTCGCTATTCTGCCAGTTGCCCCAAAAAATGTCGCGCAATTTGCTGCTGAGATAATGTTCTGGGCTTTGAGTCGCAACCAGCAGGTTGTCGCAATGCTTTTTCAGATCTTCTGTTGCCTGGCGAATGCTGACCTGTAAATTGTTTTGCCGAACCAGCGAATATCCGCCAAAAAACAAGAGAAAAGAGAGGTTTGCAAAAACAATAAATCTTACAAACCTTTGTTCAAACAAAATTTTAATTTTTCTAAGCATGCTTCTTCTTGTAATGAAAACAGAGTAAACTTAAATCATCGTTTTGTTCTATTGCCCAGTTTCGGTTAGCGGTCAATGCGGTTTCAAGAATCTCTGCAGGGCCCATTTCGGCATGGTCGGCAATTAGTTGAAGAAACCTTTCGTAACCGAAAGATTCTTTCTTTTCATTTACATCCTCGATAAAGCCGTCAGAGTAGAATAGTAATTTTTCACCAGGTTGAAGTTCAAAGCTGGTTTCAACGAAATTTTTGGCGTGCTTGGAACCGAGAGGAATGCCTTTTGCTTCGATAAATTCTGCCGTTCTCTTATCAGAGTTGATCAGGATTGGAAAGCAGTGACCGGCATTGGCCAAAACCGCTTTGCCGGTTTTCAGGCAAACCTGAAGGCTCGCCATAGTCATCATTCTTCGCCATTCTTTCTTGCGTAGAAAAAGAAAAACCTGGTTACAATCTTCGAGGAATTTGCCCGGCGTTAAATGATTTTCTGGCAGATAGGCTTTAATCATCGCCATTATCAAGGCCGCTGGAATTCCATGCCCTGCGACATCGCCGAAGGCGATGTGGATTTTATCTTCGGTAAGGCAGTAGTCACAGAAGTCGCCGCCCATGGATGTCATATACTTAACTTCAGAATGGATTTCAAAGTTTTCGTCTATATGGACCGGCGACGGTAGAAGAGCCGCCTGAACCGATGTGCCCAGGGAAAGATCGCCCATACTTTCGATGGCCGTATTAAAGGCCTGTGCCAGTTCGCCAAACTCAGATCCGTCATCTATACTGAGCCTGCTTCGAAAGTTTCGATTCTGAATATCTAACAAGCCTTTTTCTATCTGTCCCAGTGGTTGAAGCATGCCGGCAGAAAATCGCAAAACGGTAAACAAAAGAATCGTGGCAACAACCAGAATTGCAAAAATAATCTGAGTTGCAAGGCGATAAATCTTTGAAAAAAGTGGCTGGTCAGGGTAAATGGCGATCAGAGTTTTATTGTTCAGGTGATAGGCGCTCATGCCTGTAACAATGTAGCTTTTACCATCGATAATAACCTTGTCGGCGAAGGCAAATTTATCTTTTAGCGTTCGAACAAAAAGACTCGCCAGTTGTTTGGGAAAATTGCTCGCGGCAAAGTCTGACTCTCGGCCTGAGTTGGCTATGCTATACAGCTTTCCGGGTGCAAATTCTTCGTCGAATTTCTTAAGTTCTTCAGCAATGAAAATATTTTGCAGGCTTTGCGGTTCCCAGCTAAGCACTAGCATGGCCCAGGCATTATTTTGGTCGCGGCGACCGAGAAAATTCATGTATGCCATTCTTAGCCCGGTTTTTAGAGTCCTATTTGAAATTTTTCCAATATCGTTAAGAATGCCTGTCGTTAAATCAAATTCTCCGGCAAAGCCGCCGAAATTCAGATCGGTGTAGGATTTGGAAATCTTCACTGATTTGTTCATCGCCGCAAGGATAGAAGAGAAGGTCAAGGCAATATTTTTATAACTGTTTTCGTCTGCTATTTTTCCCCCGGCGAAAAAAGAGCCCTCTTCAGGTTTGGCCAGGATGTATTCACTAGCCTGATATGCAGAAATTTCCTTTTCAAATTCTTTGAGAACCGCATCTGACCAGATTGTTTTTTTATGCTTGCTTTCATAACGATTTATCAAATCGTTTAAATCTTGTGCCACTTTTGCCTGGAAGTTAAGAAAACGACTGTCGAATTCACGCATCAGGCTGTTGGCAAGATTGTGCTGGGCAAATATCAGATTGCTTTTCTGGAAACTGAAATACTCATAGCATGAGCTTAACAGCATAATCAGGGGCAGACCTGAAGAGAAACCGAAAATGAGAATGAATCTCAGTCTAATTGAAAATGCCATCTTGAATCGCAATGAGGCGCAAAAAAGAATGAAAATGGCTGTCAGCAGTATTTTGAGCAAGGTGAATACAGCTCCAAACAGCTCTTCGCTGCGCTGGAACAATTGTTTCTTTACTATCGCCGAGAAAATGAAGATATCAGGATTCGCCTGCTGGAAAAGCCACAAGTAACTCTTGCCCCTTTGCATATCGAAGTTGGCATCAGAGAACTTTTGCATTTCAATCAAAAATTCGCCGCGATCTTCTTCTTTAAGCCATGGTGCAAATAATTGGCCGTCTTTCAAGGAATAGAAGCCGGTTTTGACATTGTCGGTCTGGTTGATTCGTCGACAGATATTTTCCAGGCCGATATTCTGTCCCTTCAAGTTCTTGTGAAGCATGCAGGCAGCGGAAAATTTTTCGCCGTACTGGTACCAGACCATGCCGTTGTCATCGGCCTCGCTGACAAAAACAGCCTCGCCATTCATTCCGAGCATTAAAGGTCTGGTCATTACTTCAGGCGTGAGAAACTGACCGAAGTAACGGCGGAACATTTCAATGTTGTCACTTACCTGATGAATATGCTGGGGTAAAGACGGTTCTGCCTTATTCTGTTCGAGATATATGGCTCGGATCGCCTGCCACATTTTCTGCATCAGGTAGCGGAATTTCGTTTCATCGGAAAGCTTTGCCTCGACATTGCCCTTTGAATCCCAGATTATAAGTTTGATCCGGTTTCCAAAATTTTTCCTGATTTCTGACCTAAAAAAACTTGCTCCACCAGTCTGTTGCGCGCGAAAAAACTTTCTCTGCAGAAAAATGTGAAAAAAGCGCCGGTCATCGCTGAAAGGTTCGAGTTTGTAGAGGGCCGCGTTGAGTGTTCTTTGTGCTTCGATTTCCTGACGCCTGATCTTGAGCGAAACCTGGGCTTCGATAGCCCATAAAACAAGGATCGTTGGTAAAACGACCAGCAGAAAAAAGCTGCAAAGACCCTTGAATATCTTCGTCAGAAAAAAACTTTTAGGCAAGGCTAACTCCAAACTTAGGCTGACAAAAGAATTATAAACTACCGCAATTCATTTTGGCAGAAAAATAATACCATTTAACAAATTCAGATCTTTGTCGATAATGCCATCAACCGGACAAGGAGGTCTTGACCATGAGAATATGGGCTTTGATCCTGGTTCTTCTTTCATGTGTGGTTGGCTTTGTCGTAAGTTACGGCTTTGCCTACTCGAAAGTAACCGGATTGTTGTACACTTCTGCCGGCTCGGTTCAGGCTCCTGCCTCGGCGTTTGTCGTGGAAAAGTAGTCTGCACGGTAGATAGCAGGTGAGGTCTGTTCAAGGCTTCGCCTGCTTCTGCTTTTTAGACCGACTTAGATTAAGCTTGACGCCTTTATCCGAGGTTGCTATAATCCATCCACTTAACCACAAAGGTATGGAGGGTTCATGAACAAGCATTATTTCTTTACCTCTGAATCAGTAACAGAAGGACATCCAGACAAGGTTTCCGATCAGATTTCTGACGCAGTCCTTGATGCGATACTTACCAACGATCCCAAAGGCCGTGTTGCTTGCGAAACTGCAGTAACCACCGGTATGGCAATCGTCATGGGTGAAATCACTACCAAGTGCTATGTTGACGTTCAATCAATCGCTCGCCGCGTTATCACTGAAATTGGTTATACCAATGCAGATTTCGGGATCGATGGCAAAAGCTGCGGCGTTATGGTTGCCCTCGACGAACAGTCGCCCGACATCGCCCAGGGCGTAAATCATGCCAAAGACGGCGATGACAAAGATGAAGATCTCAACGTTGGCGCCGGCGACCAGGGAATGATGGTTGGCTTTGCCTGCAATGAAACCGATGAATTGATGCCTGCCCCGATTTTTTATGCGCACGCCGTTTGCCGAAAGCTCGCAGAAGTTCGCAAGTCCGGCGAAGTTAAATACCTGCGCCCCGATGGCAAAGCCCAGGTCACCATTGAATATAAAGACTGCAAGGTTGCCAGAGTCGATGCCGTCGTTCTTTCAACCCAGCACAACCCCGATGTGACTCATGCCCAGATAACCGAAGACATGATTGAAAAAGTTATCAAAAAGGTTATTCCGGCTGAATTGATCGATGCCAATACCAAATTCTATGTTAACCCGACCGGCCGTTTCGTTGTCGGTGGACCACAGGGCGATGCCGGCCTTACCGGTCGCAAAATCATCGTCGATACTTACGGTGGAATGGCCGCCCATGGTGGTGGCGCTTTCTCGGGCAAAGATCCGACCAAGGTTGACCGCTCAGGGGCCTATATGGGCCGTTATGTCGCCAAGAATATAGTTGCCGCCGGCCTGGCCGATCGGCTCGAAATTCAGATCGCCTATGCAATCGGCGTTGCCCGACCGATGTCGGTTCATGTAAATACTTTCGGCACCGGGAAAATTGCTCCCGAAAAAATTGAAGAAGTAATTCGCAAAGTATTCGATCTGCGACCGGGCGCGATTATCAAAAACCTTGGTCTGCGTCGGCCGATTTATCGTCAGACTGCCGCCTACGGTCATTTCGGTCGCAACGACCTTGACCTGCCCTGGGAAAAGCTCGACAAAGTCGATCAGATCAAAAAAGAAGCAGGAATTTAAGTTTCTTTCAACTCTTTGAATGTTGAAAACGTCCGGCAGATATTGTGCCGGGCGTTTTTTTCTGGTAGTTTCTTTTATTGAAGATAATTTTGTGCACAGGAGTGTCTTTTTTGTATTGTAATCGTTTGATAGCCCTGGTTTTTATGCTTTTAGCTCAGGTAACTGTTTTATCAGCTGCCGGAATGCCAAAAGTAGTGCCGGTTCTGGTCTATCACCACATTCAACCCGAAACGACTTCCGACGTTTCCTGTACCCCTGAGCAGTTTGAAAGTCAGATGCTGGCCATTCTCGATGCCGGATTCACCCCATTGAATCTTGAACAGATGGCGAGATTTCTCAAGGGTGGTTTGCCGGAATCAATTGAAAAACCGATGCTGATAACTTTCGATGACGGTTACGAAAGCCTTTATTTTTATGCCTTACCGGTAGCCAGAAAGCTTAAAATTCCAATGACCGTTTTCGTGATAACTTCACGAATTGGTAGAAGACCTCAATTTGCTGACTACTTGCGGGAAGAGCAGATTCGCGAAATGAGCGAATCGGGGTTCTGGGAATTCGGCTCGCATACCCACGATTTGCATACCGACAGTGTCAGAATCTTTGAAGCCTTTGGTCCGGTCAAAAATAATCCGGTTCTTGAGCTACTTTCGCGTGACCTGCGGGCTTCGCTTACTCGGCTTGAAGCGATAATCGGCAAAAAGCCCGAGGCTATTGCCTGGCCTTATGGCAAATTCAATGCCCAATATACCCAGACAGCCAGGGAGTGCGGCTTTAAACTTCATTTTACCAGTTGTTCAGGCTATAACGAAGCCGGAGCGAACCCCTTCGCCATTAAAAGGCTGCCGGTTAGTTCCCGCGACAATGCCTCTTCGATCATGAAGAAACTTAGTCGCATCAGATAGGCTTTGCTCAGTCGAGTTGCCGCGGTCTTGTCAGTAAAAGGCCGTTGCAACAGGAATATGTGGGTTGTTTGCAGTGCTTTTTTCCTGTGAAAGTCGGTTTTTGGGTGAGCAACTGAAGATTTCAAGAGACCCTGCAAGCTGGGGCAAAAATGATTTGCAGCCTAAAATACTGCAATAAATGAAGATCCAAGGATAATGCGAACCTTACCCTGATTCATGTCCATTTCAATGCGGCAGGTCGGGCATATTTTTTCAAGAGCCTTACGCAATCTCATTATCGCGGCTTTGAATGCAATTCCACAGAATTCCGCTTCGAATTTTCCGCCCCAGACCATTTCATAAAGATTTTCGCTGCTCAAATCTTCCGGAAAAGCAAGAAGCAGGCAAACCAGCATTCTATGCAGAATCGTTTTTGGTTTAAGCCTGGCAATTTTGTCAGAAAATTTCAGTTCGCCGGTAATCCCGTTGAAAAAGAAGGTTCCCGGTTGAGCGTCGAGCAATTTCCTGTGAAATTCATCTTCACCAATGATGGATTTTTTGCCATTAACAAGAAGGGTGAAGCTTTTTCTTGCTGCACCGGTTGTTTTCAGCTTTTTAAAAAGTCTTCTGAGTTTGAGAAATCTATGCTCGCAAAGCTTTTGCGTTTCAGACGGAGTCTTGTTTATATGGGTTTTCAGCATTTCCATTGCTGAAGCTGAACCATAGTTATAGAGCTGCTCGGCAATAAAAAACCAGGAGGGTTCATAGTAGTCAGAAAGATTCAATCTGGCTAAACAATTGGCAACGTCAATATCAGGGAAAGCACCGGGAAAGGACAGACCGAGGTAAACATTGGCAAAGAGCTGAAAAGGGTGATCGCTTTTTTGTAAATAGTTTGCTGGCAACTCCTTGAAAAGGGTCAGGGCCGCAAGCCTGTCATGCTGATGAACGCAAATGGCTTGATAGAATTGTGCAACCGCAAGGTCTTCGACAACAATCTTGGCTTTTCTGCCAAAGTCGACTGTTTGTGCAAACAGTTCTGCGCTGGTTTCTATTTCGTCTTTAATCAAACTGCGAAGAGCTTTCAGCAGCAAAAACAAGAATTCTGCCCCAGGGTTGTGCCCGGCTGTCTTTATCTCGGCTTTATCCCAGTATTTTTCAGAGGTTGCCGAGTGGCCTGATAGCTGATAAACCCAGGAAATAAGTGCCAGAACTTCTCGCCGTTCAGTATCGGAGACAATTGATGATAGCTTTTCTTCAGCCTGGGCAAAATTATCGCTGGCATCGAGAAATCTGCCGCGAGCCAGCTTGATTCTGCCCAGCAAAATGCTTGAACTGATAGTTCCCTGCAAGTTTTCATTTAACTTTTGGTTTTCAAGGGCCTGAGAAAAAAAGCGGTCAGCTCTTTTGAGGTTTCCGCTGCGGAATTCAACCAGACCGAGATTGGTTTGAATATTGGCGATTATTCTGGCCCTGCTGCCGCGTGGCAAACATTCCGAGGCCTTGAGATAATTTCTGCGCGCCTGGGCAAGTTCTCCTCGGGCAAGATAGACGTTGCCGATTGAAAGTAGAATCGCTGCAGCGTTTTCGTGCAGCCCGGCCGATGAAGCCTTGTTGGCCGCGGTATGCAAAAGTCTTATTGATTCTTCAAGTCGACCGGCCTGACGATTAATTATTCCCGCGCAGAAAGCAATGTCGATCTCTTCTCGTGCGCTCAATTCGCCCGCAGAAGCTTTTTTAAGTTGCAAAAGCGCCTCTTCAAAGAGATTCAGGCGGGCAAAAATCCGGCTCAATAAAATTAATGCCGGGCGAGGAACCTTGATTCCATGATTTTCAGCGTAGCTGCAAATTTCTTTAACCCCGCGAAAGCGCCCTGAGTTGAAGATTTCTGCTGCCGATTTGATTATTCGCGAAAAAGCCTGTTCAATTTTGCCGGTAATCGTTGCGTAAAAAAAGGCAATCTCCCAATGCCTTGGGTTGTCTGCCGCCAACTTTTCCTCAACCCAATTCTCAATAATGGGGCCGTAGTTGTCGAGAAAAAATGACGAGCTTTGGACCCAATCGAGAAAAAGTCGTGGCAGAAGGGTGTCCTGGCTTCCCGCAGCCTCCTGCAGTTGTTCGAGCAAAAGGGTTAAATTTTCTTCTGTCATTCGCGCAAGTTCGATCTTGAAAAAAGCTTCAAGCAGTTCGAGCGATTTTTCCCGTTCATCATCAGCGATCGGTAGCCATTCGGCTTTTAGCGCATATTCGCAAAATTGTGGGCTCGAGCGTAACTTCAGCCAATTTTCGAGCTCTGGCAGCATACTGAGACTTGGTTGAGGCAGAACTTTTCCCAGGAGTGGTTTGGGATAAAAAAGCTTTAAAGCTCCTTCCCATAGTTGTTTATTCGGGCAATTCTGCAACAACTTCACCGGCGTTCTCTCAAGCTTTTGCGGCAAATCGGAAAACCTTAAACGCCCTGCCCAGGCGACCCAGAACAAAATTCTTTTCAGTGCCGTATTACTGGTTCGTCTCGCCAAATCAATTGTTTCATCAATATTGAAAGCCAGATTCCAGAAAATCCGGGCCTGATTATCCAGTTCTTGCGCCTGGCAGCAATCGGCAACAATGTCTACCAGAGCCTGCGATAGCTTTGCAACCCTGATTTTGGCCCCCTGGAAAATGGTTGTTCGGCTTTCTCTTGGGCGTTTTGCATGGTGAAATACGAATTCAATCTGGTAATCGTCCAATGCCCGGTTGCGGCGGCGGCTTGAGGTTACTATGACAATCTTTTGCGGAAGCTCGCCGGTTAGCCCTTCAAAAAAAAGAGCTGCATCCTGAGATACGTAATCATCAGTGTTTTCAAGAATTTTTTCGAGTAGCCTGAATATACTAGGCAATTTGATACTTCCCAGGCATTGATTATTCTTTTTAGTTCTTAACTTAAGATAAGCCTGATCGGCCTCGGGGTCAATCATCAGACAGCGTCTGTTAAGTTATCTTTTAACGGCACTTTTTGGCGAATAAAAGCAGACTCGATACATGAAAAAAGCATTCTCCCTGTTTCGCGTTCAGTGCAGATTACTTTGCTGTAAAACCAAGGAGAAAAAACTGCTTCCAGCTTTAGGTTTGCTGACAACAATTGCTCTTTAACCCTTGAATTTGAAGACCAAAACGGCAAAAATACCCTGAATTGCCATGCAAAGGGAGAAAAAATGCTTAGATTCAAGGAAAACAAAAGTGCTTTTAATTTCTTCAGATCATCTATTTGTTCACTGTTACTTTTGCTTTGTTTTTGCGGTCTAACATCAGCGACCAATGCCGAATCTTTCTCTGAAGAGAGAGAATTGGCAGGATTTATCAGTAAACTGCAAAAACCTGTAGACGAAAAGCAAATAGGTTGCATTGTTCAAATCTATAAGCATCCCTGTCACCAGACTGATGTCCTTTTGCAAAGCCTGATTGGGAAATTTTTCTACAAGGGAAGAGGCGGTTATCTCGCTCATGTAAGTCTGGCACAAATCCAGACAATGGCTATGCAGCAGATTTCTTATCGTATACTTGATAAAAAGTTATATGAAGATTTAAAAGAGCGCTGGTTTCTCGTTGAATTTAAGGATCGTTTTGACCTGGCATACATCAGGAAACGTTTTGAGCCAATATTTATCGGAACCAGTGCCACCTTTGCCTTTGATGACAATGTCGCCGGCAACCGGGTCTGAAGTGCCGGTACTGCCGGCATAATTATGCCATTTCATTGAGCCGGCTACCAGGCCTTCGCGATTGTGGGCATAAACCTGACGATATTCATAATCCCAGCGCAATTCATGACTCAACGGACACTTGAAGACTTTGGCCATGCCAAAGGCAAAATGTCCGGTTACCAGGCCCATCATCATCGGGTTGGATTTCTCACTCGGATGCTCGCGCCAACCGAAAACATGTATCAGGAGAGCACGATCGCCTTCCTGCCAACTGTAATCTTCGCCGGGTAACATTTCGGTCTTTTTTATCAGTCCCGGCTCAAGATCATCGAAATGCTCACGGGAAATATAACTCTTTACTTCATTTTTGCCCTGCACTGTAAGGTCAGGCTTCAGCGAGAACGCATCCCGAGGCTCAATGGCCTCAACATTAAACATGCCGTTTTGATGCCGACCATAAATGTACCAGCCGTTTTCATTGGCTCTGCATTTCTCGATGCCAACCGTAGAAGATCTGGCAATCGGAGTGTTGGCGCGGCTGAAATAGGTTCTTGGTATGGCCACAATTTCCTGGGGCCCGTAAAAGCCGCCCTTGTCAAAATTGAAGTGCACCACTTTTTGCCTGTTGTCGCCTACTGGACCCAGAAACTTCACCAGAGCCTTTCTATTGCCGCAAATTTGAACCGGCTCCTGATTGATCAGCAGGAATCTGCCATTCCATTTGGGCTCTTTCAGCAGCACGGTCATGTCGCCTGGTCTGGCTCCGGCAAGAGATTCAAGACTGCTGACTTTTTTCCAGCCATTGAGCGCCAGGGGCGGATTCAGCCCGTCTTTCATCACTTTTTTCAATCTTTCGGGGTCAATATTTACATCGTAGCGAAGCGTGTTAAACCATTTTTCCCAGGGCTCGGTCGTGTCCCA
>CAZTHA010000127.1:0-10885 GCA_964613435.1 uncultured bacterium | reverse complement strand
GATTTTTCAGGGCGGATGATGCAGATTATCAGCCATGAAGACCGATTACTGGAACTGGTAAGCTTTGAAGACGCAATAAAAGCCGAAATCAATGCAAATGCAAAGCCTCGATAAAATTTTTGACATGAATAGAGTTCAAGACCCTGGCTAATCCAAGTCCATGCCGGGTTCGAAGAACTTTTTTCGCCTGCGAACGCAGTTCTTCAATAAAAACTTCTTCGAGCACCATACCGACAATTATAGCCTTACCGTCGCGCTCGAGTAATACCGGTGCGCCGCTATACCCGGCAAAAACTTCGAAATCGGCGAGAAAATCAGGGTATGCTGCCGCCGGCAGCAATGGTGAAGATGAAATTATCGCACTGCGAACAATACAGTTACCGGTTTGATCGTAACTTTCGCCGTAGGGAAATCCATAAACCAACAGTTTGCTACCAACTCCGGCCTGATAGCGCAAAAAGTCCTGTTCCTGAGCCAATATCGAGGGCGAAAAAAGACTACAGCTGCAATCAGATGGCAATTCAAGCAAAAACGCAGCCATATCGAATTGCCGGTCAACAAAAAACAGGTCTTGCCCGCCCTTGCGGATCTGGTATGCTTGCGAAAAGGCCTGTATCCTTCCCTGGCGATGTCTTCTCAGCAACAACTCAACCTTTTCCCCGGCGATTTGCCTGAAGACATGAGCTGCGGTAATCAGCCAGGCCTGGCGGGGCCCTTTGCCACTTGCCTGAACCAGAAAAGCGGTGGCCAGGACCGGTTCTTTCAAATGGTTGAAGCCGCTGATTCTGATAACCGAGCCGATACCGGCCTCTGCCTGAGCCTTTACCACCCGGCATTGCCAGGCAAATATCAGCAAAACCGACAGAAACAGGTATCGCAACCTCATTAGATCAGGCCAGCTTCAGTTTAATCGGAGTAGCATTGGCAATATTGTCGGAAGCCGGGCACTTGGCTTCGGCATCCTTTATCAACTCCAGCTTTTCTTCATCACTGAGGTCAGCATCGAGACCAACCTTGATGATTATTTCTTCAAAACCGGTTCTGATATCGGGGTTTCTTCCGGTCAGTCCGTCGGTATCCAGAATACCTTCAACTTCCATCGATATTGAACGAATCTCAACTCGCTTGCGCCTTGAACCGACCTGAATCATGGTCATGATGCAGGCACCCAGACCGGTAAGCAGATACTCCAGCGGCGTTGGCCCGGCATTCTCACCGCCGGCATAGGCGGGCTGGTCAATAATCATTTTATGATCGCCGGTAACAGCTTCGAGTCTGAATTTCTGCAGCTGCTTCAAATCAACCTTATAGCTTTTTTTTGACATTTCGATGCTCCTTATTTAAATGAACAGATCGGCAATAATACGGTCTGCAAAAATAATACCTTTTTTGCTAAGTTTAACCACATTTTCTTTTTTTTCAAGATTGCCCTGTTCGGTATGCCAGAGCAATTCCGAATAAAACTCTTCTTCCTGGGTGCCGAAGCGACGTTCGAAACTTGAAAGGTTCAAACCATCCTGCAGTAGTCGAAGACGAAGCATCAAATATTCATTGCGGCGATCGACTGAACTGAGCTGCTCGCACGCAGGCGCTTCTTCGTCAAGCCAGCGCATCAGGTCGGCTGGATTATAGCTGCGCAATGCGCCTTCGCAACTGACCGCTGCCGGCCCCAGGCCAATATAGTCCCCCGGTTTCCAGTAGTTCATGTTATGCAGGCAACGGAAATCTTTGCGCGCATAGTTGGAAATTTCATAATGCTCAAATCCGGCCCGGGCAAGGACTTCCTCAACCCGATACAATTCTTCGGGGTCAGCGGTGTCGGGATCGGGAAATTCTTTTCGCTCGATCATTCGCTGTAAAGCTGAACCGGGTTCAATCGACAAAAAATAGGCTGAAACATGCTTGATGGAAAAGTTATTCAGAAAAGTGCCAAGCCCATCGGCAAGGGAATCACAGCCCGGAACCCCAAGAATAAAGTCGACGCCAAAGTTTTCGATATATTTTTCGCACAAACTTAAAGCGTCGTTCACCTCTCTCATTCGGGCACGTCGGCCAAGAACCTGCAATTGCTGATCCTGAAGACGCTGCACTCCAATACTCAGACGAATACCCGGCAAATCTTTCAGCAAAGAGACTATTTCCGGAGTTAGATTTTCAGGATTTGCTTCAAAAGTCCATTCTTTGATCGAATCACCGCCAACATGTTTGAGCAGAATTTCAATCAAACGTTTCAACCCGGATAAACCGAGACACATCGGATTGCCGCCCCCAACAAAGATGGTATGAATATTTCCTGAAAATTCGGGCAAGCGATTTGCGGCTTCTTTTTCAAGCCGAAGCAGATAAGCATCGAGCATACCAGGTTCGGGCATCAGCGAATAGAAGCCACAATACGCACATTTGCTGAAGCAGAAAGGCACATGGATATAAAGTCCGGTGCCGGTCAGATCGTATATTCCAGTGATCATATTTTTCACACCTGTTTTTCAAAACCCAGGCGCCGGCGTAAAGTATTGACGAAGGCGCGATCTGCCCGCAAAGAAATTAAGCCGATGGGTGAAAACTCGGTTTTTGCGGCCTGCCAAAAGAAATCGAAAAGCAATAGTATGGTAAAAACGATATTTGGCCAGGCATCTATCTGCCATTGGCCGCTCCAGACAATGCCATAATCACTGATTGGGTAAAAATAGAAAACCGGCCATTGATAGCCATCAGGGCCCATGGCGCCGATAACGTCACAAAACAGGTGAAAATGAAAAACCAGGGCAAACCACAGAACCAGGCACAACCTTCGGCTGAAAAACCAGACAATCGGCAACATGCCAAGACAAAAGAAAATGTTGTGGCCGAACTTGTGATGAAGAGCTGAAAACCATACAACTTCGCCGCCCTGATACAGGTCAAACAGAACCCCAACCGCATCGATATCGGGTATAACCGATGCGATGGTCAAAACTACAGCGTCAGCTGGTTTTTCGCTGACACGACGCCCAATGCACCATCCTGCGAAAGTATGCGTTACAATGTTCAAAATTCAGCCTGCGTTCTTTCAAATCAAAATAGAAATGTGCATGAAACACCAAGTGCTTTTTCAACCGGGCAATATTATAATATAGTCACTTACATTCAGGAGACAAGACAACGATGCATTTTTCCCAGATTAATGTGGGCAACATGGCCAATTTTTCTTATCTTTTTGCCGATGAACAAAGCCGCGAAGGCATGCTCATCGACCCGGCTTTCGACCATGAAAAGATTTGCGGGCTGGTAAAGAAAGAATCGATAAACTTAACCCATATTGTTCTGACTCACCATCATTACGACCACGTCAACGCTGCCGAAGCGGTAAAAGCTCGAACCGGAGCACAGATATTCTGCCACCCCGAAACGGTTCCTCTTTTGCACGGCAGCTCAGCTTGCGACAAGATGCTCAACGATAGCGACAGCTTCGTGATCGGCTCGGAAAAGGTTGAGGTCTTGCATACCCCTGGTCATGCACCCGGCTCGATTTGCCTGATCGTGGCCAACAAATGGCTGGTAACCGGCGACACACTGTTCATTAACGATTGTGGGCGATCCGATCTTCCGGGCGGCGATTTCAAAACTCTTTTTCAAAGTCTGCAGAAAATAAAAACGCTCCCCGATCACCTTATTGTCTGTTCAGGCCATGACTATGGCCCGGCCAGAACGAGAACTCTCGGCGAAGAAAAAGCTGCCAACCCGGTTCTTCTTGCTCCGGACCTGGCAGCTTTCAGCAAAATCTGATCAGAAAATCACCATTCGTAAGGTGCGCCCTGTTTGATAGCCCAATAAGCCGACTCTTTCCAGCTCTTTTCAAAATCGGCCTCTTCGAGGTTATAAATCTTTTTCAACGCGGCCGGAAAATCGGTTCCTTCACTGATCATCTTGATCATCGCCATCAGATCTTTACAACCCTTATCAAAATTGCCAGACTTTTTGATGAGAAAGGCGCACATGAGATAGGCCTGCGCTGTTGCAGTTTCAAGCACCGAGGGCGAAGAATAGCCTTCGGCAAAGATACTGTTGAGCATACTGGTTGAAGTGAGTTTGGCAAATTTGGCATCGATACTTTTCTGGGCCACCAGCAATCGATATCGCTGGGTCATTTTACTGCCGGCGAGGATTTCAGCAAGGCCGGTCTGGAGCCAGGCAGTTTTTTCGGGCTCATTTTTCGCGCCGGGAACAATGATCTGGACAAGCAGCTGGGTCAGTTCCTTGGCCAGGGTGTGGCCGGGCATTTCTTCGATAAGGCGTCCAAGTTCGTCATCGCCAAAGGCATCAAAATTGGACAAGATGATACTACGAATCATCTCAGTGTCGTAGTAGATCGAGGTTACCGTAATACCGGTGTTCTGTGGCTCATATAGGGCGATAGTCGCACCAAGTCCTTCTGCAGAAACAAAATTGATGAAGATGGGAACATTGATCGTGCCAATTCGACTGGCTATTCGCTGATACATTGCCGCCAATTCGGACGCAAGCATGGTGCGAGCCGAGGGGTCGATGCCCGGTCCAAGGGTTATCTGGAACATTCCGTCACTGTTGCCCGCAGCAGCAGGCTGAGACGAAGCGGCAGGGGTGGTCCCGGCAGGATCTTCATAAGCGACACTGGCTTCTGGAACATCTCGCGGCGAGAAACCTTCAATTCCAGCCTGTGCCAGTCGATTGTTCACCATGGCCGCCAAAGCCGGATCGTCGTTAATTGCCGGGAATCCGGCAAGAAACATCAGCATGCCAAGACGGTTGGAATTCATATCGAAGCCTTTTCGCAGCCATGCCAAAGCTTTTTTGTTATCACCGGTCTTGAATCCGTACATCGCTTCCAGGTAGCAATACATGCTTCTGGGCGCGCTGCGGTTTTTCCACTCGTCAATTGCGGCACGGGCTTCAACGATTGCATCGGTCATCAGCAGCAGGGTAATATAAAGCGGATAAGCCTCAGGATCAGTAAATGGGCGACTGTTGCGGGCATCATTGAGAATTACGTTAACCTCGTTGATTCTTGCGCTTTGCATGGCAAAAAGGCCGGCAGTAAGACTTACCGAAGGCAGATTGTAACCTCGGCGAAAAGCACGGGTCAATCTCAGACCAGCTTCTTCAGTCTGATTACTCTGCAGGAAATATTCGACCCAAAGCAGGTCAATTTCGGGATTTCCCGGATCCTTTAGAGAAGCTTTCTGCAAAGCTTCATAGGCATCTTTCTTCTGGTGCAGATCAAGCATTATTCTCGCTTTGACAATGTAGGCATCGGGAAGGTTCGGATAGGATTTTTCAAATTCATCGATCTGGCCAAGGGCTTTTGCCCACTTATCAAGGTCATACAATGCCCGGAAAAATGACGGCGAGCTGCTTCCAGGATGCTTATCGGTCAGCACTGCTTTCACGAAAAGCAAAATCGGCTGATATGGCGCTTTGGGCAGATTTGCTTCAATAATCTGCAGGGCATCTTTATTTCGGCCAAGTTGCCAGGCACAAAGAGCGGTAAGTGCAGCTCCTTCTGGGCCTGGATTCTTCTTTTCGTATTCTTCGGCCAGCGCCAGTGCCATATAGATCTGCCCACGCTCGAGCGCTTTCATTATTGCGTTGAAATGCAATTTAGACGAAGTGAGCTTTTCAACCAATTCCGGGAGTTTTGCGGTTATCTCGGTAAAATGATCTGAAAGCCTTGCCGAATCTACGGGTATTGGTCGGGGCCGAGAGGGAAGGCGGGCAAGATAGCGTTGTGCCAGCTTGTTATTAAAACCAAGCGAAAGCGATTTGCGAAACCAGACCGATGCCAGAAGAGGTCTTCCAGCTTGGACTTCGATGATGCCAAGAAAATTGAGCAGGCTTTTGCTGCGAACACCATCAAAAAAGATGCGCAAAGCATAAAGTCTAGCTGCATCGAATTCCTTGTTCTTGTACGCGGTTTTGGCAAGGTCGAAAAGCTGTTTAGCTGTATAAAGACCGGGTTTGTCAAAAGCCTCCTCGGCAGGTCGGCCGACATGACGAGACTGTCCGGTCAGCAACGACGGAGAAAAAAATGAAAACAAAATGATAAACATCACTAGCTTCTTCATGATTCTTATTATAACACAGGGGTAAAACAACTCAGGTATTACTTTGTAAAGGATTTTTCTTGCGTTACCAGCGGGACAAGTTTAGAATTTCAGTCCATGAGTGAAAAGAAAAAGACTGTTGATATACCTGTATGTGAAGATATGGGCTGCGAGGTTAACGTCAAGGAGAAGAAATCAAAGGACGATTTCAACCTCAGACCGGAAAAAACGCCTTTTGAAAAGTTGGCGTTAAAAGTAATCTGGATTGCCTTCTTCTGCTGCTTTGCCGTGTTTCTCTTTCTGACCAGCGAAAACGGCAAGCCGACCCTGAGAAAAGACAGCATGGATGTCATTGTTGCCGGACTGAACTGGCTCATTTTGTCATCCCATTCAGGGGCAAGGTCTTTAATCGACTTTTTATCGACACATCTGGTTTCGGCGATGGTACCGGCCTTTTTTCTGGCATCAGCAATCAGCACTTTCTTTTCAAAAGAAACCATCATTCTGACTATCGGCAAAAAGGCCAACCCGATGGTAAGTTATCCGATCGCCGCCTTTGCCGGAGCGATTCTAACCGTCTGCTCCTGCGGTGTATTACCCATATTCATGAGCCTATTACAAAGTGGCGCGGGAATTGGTCCGGCCATAACCTTTCTTTATGCGTCGCCGGCCATCAACCTCATTTCGATAATTTACACCTGGAAAATAATCCCGGCCATGCTCTGGGCCAGAATATTCGCCGTGGCATTCTGCGGCATTTTCATTGGATTAATCATGCAAAAGCTTTTTGCCAATATCGAAAATGAATTCGAACATGAAGAACCGGCAATAAAAAAGTCAAAGCGAAAACCCTGGCAAGAAGGGGCATTTTTTCTGGTTCTGGTGCTGGTAATGCTTACTTCAACCGATCTTTTTCAGGGTTTAACTTCAAAAGTAATTTCACCGGAATGGTTTGCCGGGCGCGGACCTGAGCTTTCGGTAAAAACTGCCGAATTTGCCGGAAAAATGCTGTTCATTTTCATCGAAATCATCGCCGTATTAATTATTCTCTGGCGTTGGTTTACCTGGGATGAAATAAGGAAATGGCTGAAAAGAACCTGGCGCCAGGCAAAGCAAATTTTGCCAATGGTAGTCCTGGGCATTTTCTTTTCCGGTTTTCTCGGCGGCACAAGTTCAATCGTCAGTAATCTCGAAATGGTCGGCGACAACTCGGTTGCCAGCAATCTCATTTCTTCCCTGATTGGTGCCATGCTTTACTTCGGCTCGATTGTCGGGGTAAATGTCGTTGATCTGTTCATGCGCTGGGGCATGCACATCGGACCGGCTCTGGCATTATTGCTGGCTGGGCCCTCTATCAGCCTTCCAAGCGTTATGGCCCTGACTCCAATCATGGGCAAAAAAAGAACCTTCGCGTTTCTATTTCTGGTGGTGATTTTTTCAGCCACCATGGGACTCTTATTCGGGAGCTTTGCAAAAGTATGATGGCTGAAAATGAATTTATCGATCATTACATTCGCATGAGTGAAGAAGTTTTTCGACCCATTTACCCCTATCTAAGCGAATCGGTCTGCAAACGAGCACGAATTGAGACCGGTGCCATGAAGGTCATCGATCTTGGCGGCGGCTCGGGCCTCTGGCTTGAAGCGATGCTCGACAAAGGTGCAGCATCGGGTACGGTAATCGACGCCTCGGAAAAAATGACGGCCTATTCGCTGGAGCGCATTTCAGGCAAGTATGCGCCACCAAAGTTTTCGGCAAAAACAGGTTCTGCAGACAAGATTCCTCTACCCGACAGCTCACATAACGTAATAATCAGCCGCAGTTCGATGCACATGTGGAATAATCTTGAACAATGCTGGCAGGAAATGCGCAGGGTTCTTGAAGATGGCGGCATTGCCTTTCTTGGCCGCGGTTATGGCCCCGATCTACCCGAAAGTGTAAAAGAGCAGGTTAAAGCCGCTCGAAAAAAAATGCGGTCAGAAAACCCTCTCGATGCCAAAGAAGAACCGCCATCTCCAGATCCATTCGCACTTGCTCAAATGGCAATGAAAGTCGGCTTTAACGAAGTCTCACTGATTAAAGCCGACAAGGTTGTCTGGATTCTGGCGAGAAAATAAACGAAACGTTTTTTTAAACTTTTTCGTAATAGCGTATTTCGCCCTTACATTCGACACACTTTTTGGTGCCGGGCTCAACCACGAGAAAAGACTCGTTACATTCTTCGCACAAAGCGGCCGGATACATTGCCGGCTTGCCGTGATCGATTACCCGAACCGGATACCAGCCAATAATTTTCTGGCGCACCCTGGCAAATTCATCGATAATTATACGTGCCGATTCGGCGCGAGCCGGGCCGCCTTCCTTTACCTCCGGGCTGCGGGTTCTGGTAAAAAACCTTGCCAGTTCAGGCGTTTCGTCCGAGTCGATTCGATCGATATCGATAAAAACACGTATTCCCCGGCCATCAAAGCGATCGAATAAGGTGAAGGCATATCGACCAAGGCTTTCAATCACCCGCAGGTATTTATTACCGTAGGTGCAACCTGCCATAACCTGTAAAACATCGATCAAACAAGATTGCCCTTCACAGACGGCATTGACTTTGTCCTTTACCGGCCCGAGTTTTTCCAGGGCAAGCTCAACCATATCGATTCCGATAACAATTCCCGGCGCGCGCTTGGTATGAAAAGCCCATATTTTTTCGATCAGAGCATCTTTTTCGTCAGCGCTCATCATCATTTTTATTCCTCATTTACGCCGTTTTTACCGGCATTTTTTAAATCTTCATTCATTTTAATAAACGAATCTTCGACGGTCATTAAAACCATTTTCACTTTGAAATCAAGTTTTTTGGCATTCTTTTCGAAGGCAGTATTCAGTTCCTGCAAATAAATGCCCATGGGGGCTGCTGCTTTTTTAAGGGGTTGGGCAAGCAGTTTGTCGAGTTCCTGATGATCGGTGCTCAATTTCTTGACTATCTCGGCGAAGCGTTCAGAATTTTTCGCGACAAAAGCCTCATTCAGCTCAATTAAATCAATTGAATGATTGAAAAGCAATTGCCCTAACGGCTGTTTTGGCATTTTTTCATAAAGAAGCGTAAGTTTTTTCGAGAAAAACAGGGTCAAATCATGGGCCTTGCTGAGATCGCCTGAACCAGAAGCAAATTTGATCTGGCCAATAATGTCGGCAAGCATCTTCAGCTTGTTTTTCCATTCGGGGTCCTGTTTTGCCCACTCTGGCGGGAACTGGCTGAAATTGTTGTCGAAGGCGATCCAGGCATTCATAATTTCCTGAATGACCGGCTTTGCGGTTTCTATCGACTCAATATTCTTGCCGAGCTTAACCGACAAAGCAACCAGCTGAGAAGACTTTTCGACGAACATGTCGGCGGCACTGTTTCCAGAGATAAGCGATATGAGATTGGTGTCACAGGCCAGCAGAGAAAGCGGCATAAAAACGGCAATCGCCAACAACCATACAAAAACTCTCTTCATAAAACCTCCGGATTGCTTTTCTTCAATTTTATCATATTATGCCGAAAGCTCTATTCTTTTATCTCAAAGTTCTGAAGTTCTGAACCGAGCCCTGAAATTGTTTTCAAGGCTTTTACCAGGGAAAAACCGGTCAGTTGATTCATAACATGCCAAAATTGGCATCAAGATCGACTCGATTCAACCCCAAACAAACTGGTCAAAACAAAACCGGCGCTCTGCCAAAGCAAAGTCGCCGGTCTGGTCATTGCCTGAAATTTCCTGGGAAAACCCCAGGCTTCAAGCAGCGTTGCCAATCATTTAACAACGAAGCTGATCATGCGTTTGGGCACGAAAATAAACTTAACGATCTCTTTACCTTCGAGATATTTCTGCACTTTTTCGCTGGCTTCAGCAGCAGCTCTAGCGCCAGCCTGATCGACATCGGCGGGCAATTCAAGCTGGTCGCGAAGCTTCCCGTTAACCTGGACCGGCAAAGTCACAGTTGATTCAATCAAAGCGGCTTCGTCCCACTTAGGCCATGGCTGCTGATGGACCGAGCCTGAATTGCCGATCATCTGCCAAAGTTCTTCGGCAAGAAAGGGGGTGATCGGAGCAAGCAGACGCAGGAAATTTTCAACTACCTCACGCCAAAGCGAGGTGTTTGCCAGGCTGGTCTTTTTACCGGCATCGATCATGGCATTGGTCAGTTCCATCAGGCGCGCAATTGCGGTATTGAAGCTGAAGTTGTCAATGTCGTTACTGACAGCCTTGATAGTGCGATGCATTACCCGATTGAGTTCCTCGGCTTCCTTGCCGTCAGCTTTTTCTTTGCCCCGACCCTGGTTTTCAGAAACGAGGTCATAGACACGGTTTACGAAGCGATGCATACCGCGAATTCCTTCATCCGACCAGGATACTTCAAGCTCAAAGGTGCCAAGAAAAAGAATGAAGGCTCGCAAAGCGTCGGCGCCATATTTTTCCACCATTTCATCGGGAGTGATGACATTGCCCTTTGACTTACTCATTTTTGAGCCATCGGCAGCAAGCATCATGCCCTGATTGCGCAATTTCATGAATGGCTCGGAAAACGGAACCAGACCTTCATCCTGCATGACTTTGGTCCAGAATCTGGCATAAAGAAGATGCATGACTGCATGCTCTGCGCCGCCGACATAAAGATCGACGGGCAGCCAGTATTTACCGTCTTCGCTATCGAAGGGCGCAGAATCGAGCTTCGGATTGACAAAGCGGAGAAAATACCAGGATGAGCAGGCAAAACCGTCCATGGTATCAGTTTCCCGTCTGGCCGCCTTACCGCATTTTGGGCAGGTTGTGTTAACCCAGTCTTCAATA
>CAZTHA010000126.1:0-10911 GCA_964613435.1 uncultured bacterium | reverse complement strand
ATCATCGATGAAAAAAGACAGGAAAGGACCGAAAAATGACAAGAAAAAGCCACTACCGAGAGCTATGTGAAGCCTATGATCGTGGAGTTGCCGAGTGCGACAGTTACCGCAAAGAATGTCGCGAGTTTGTCCAGGAACTGAGAACCGCAATAATCGATTACTTGCAGTGCCCCGATACCAAGATCTATCTTTTTCCGCCTTCACGAGGCTTCATTTTTCGCAGTCACATTCTGCAGGGAGATGCGCTCGATACTGAATTCGCCGAGAATGGAGTAGCTCTGATCGGCTTTGCCATCAACGTAAATGACGATGACCTTGAAGACAAATTCTTCACCTTGATCATCGGCTTCAAAAAAGTCGGTAATGATTTCCGCTTCAGCATACTCGAAGACGAAAAAGAATTTTCAAGTGCCAACGACGGTATTATCGACTTTTGCGAATATATCTTCAAAATATCACTTAAAAGTCTGAATGAAAGACTGGCGATATTCCTGGAATCGCCCCTGGAAGAATCAGCGCCGATAGGCTTCAAAGTTCAGCGCGAACATCACAAAAGGTAGTTTCAGTAAAAGACGCGAAATGGCTCAGGAAATGATGGCGGTGGAGGGGTGAGCGAACGATTGAACACCCTGACCGGCTTGTCACTGGGCAATGGATTCTGAGTCTGGCCAGAATTGGAAAAAATCGGCGGCGTCACTGTTTTTATTTTCTTCTTCTTTTTCAGGATTTTTTTTCGGCGGGCCGGGCGCAATTTCTTTTCAAGTTCGAGAATCTGTGAAAGTGAACGGGAAGGATTGCCCTGGTCAAGCCATGACCACCCAGTTTCTGCAAACCATTCAATCTGATTTTGCCCGGCATAGAAACCCTCTTCCATACTATCGCCCCAGTAATAGCCTTTGGCCAGAACTTTTTCGCCCAGAAGCTCGTTTATAACCCCAAGGCGGTAGAATGCCCAGCAGATCTTTTCCTGATCAGGCTTTTGCTCGGCCTTTTCATGCTGATAAATTGCGGCATAGAGATCTTTCGCCGTTTCAAAATCCTTTTTTCGCATAGCCTCTTCTGCCCGTGATTTATAGCTGTAATAGCGATAGGTGCCACCACATCCCGTAAGCATCAACAATAGAAGCAAAAATGCCAGAAGTTCAAAATTTTGCTTGAACAATTTTTCCATCCTCATTTAATCTCTGCCAGTGGTTTCCAGAATTGGTCAGGACCGTCTGGAACCGGCGGAAAAATTCGCGCCGACCAGGTAAAATCCCTGGCCTTTTTCCCGGGATCTTTCAAAAGCATTTCAATCTGAAAATAATCATCAATCTTTTCAACCGATAAATCAGCGAGAAATTCCGCGGCAAGAAAAGTTTTTTTACTGCCCGGTTCATTGCGGCAGAACGCCCGGCCACCCCCGCGCTTTTCGACACTATAGTTGATTTTTTCACCGGCCGCGGTCTCGACAACGAATTTACCGGTGCCGGTCCATTTGCTGCCAGTGTCTGCCTCGAAGGTGATCTTTCCGATATGGGAGCGAGCAATATCCCGGCGCATGAGACTGACTATCCATGCGGCCTGGTTTGATGCGGTGGCGTTGAAACTACCAAGATGAACGTTTGAAGCTCCGCGACTCATGGCAATAATCACGCCACCGGCGATTATGGCAAAAATGCCGATGCTAATCAGCAATTCGGCCAAGGTAAAACCTGATTTTGCTCTAAATCTAAACATCGTTCACCTGGCGACAAAGGTCGAAATATGATAGGACTTCACTTCTTTGCCCACTCTTTCACGGGTCTTGTAATCAATCTTTAGCCTTATAATTCTGCCTGAGTTTCCGTTTGGATAAGCCTCAACTTCAATCATGCCCTGCGGTGCGAGATAATCGGGAAAATCGCCAACCTGCACCTCGATTTTCCGGCTGCTACCGATAGATATTTTGCCGTTTTTCAACAACGAGAAAGAAATCGTTCCGGGGTCGGGAAACCAGCGCTGGTTCTCGATCTGTTCAAGAATCTCATTGGCAAGCTGACTGGCCCTTATTTCGTCGGCCGAGATGGTAACCTGCTTGTGGGATGAGCCCATCAAACCCCAGAGCGGCACCATCGCCGCGACCATAATTCCCGCGGCAATAAGAATCTCAAGCAGGCTGAGTCCTCGACGCATCAGCTATCACCCCCTGCTGGGCCAATTACCACGCCAAGATAACGGGAAAAAGATTTTGCAGTCGGGTCAAGCGCCTGGTTGTAATACAGGCGGCCGCCGCCTTTAATCTGTTGCGGATCGAGACTGTGGGCGGCAATACCGCCGATCATGTTCAAAGGTGAATTGGGATCGGCACATTTTATTTCACCCTTGTTTTTATCAAGGGCGATAAGATATGCCAGAACCGGGTGAGCACCATTGTTTTTAACGGTAATCGCGCCTTTTTCAGACATGAAAGCCAGAGGGGCAGTTTCGGCAGAAGCAGCTTTTCGGAAGGTACCAACCGTTACCGGACCATCGACGATAATCATGCCGCCGGTTTCAGCACCAAGATTGTCCATCAGCTGCAGCCCGGAATTTCCGGCCACTACCCGCAAAACGGCATTTCCCAATTGAAAATCGTTATTGTCAGGATTGCAGAAGTTTTTCTTCAGCAGTGAGATTGCCGATTCGCGACCTCCGGCTTTGACTTCGTAGCAGACGCGCTTGTCCATGCCAAGAAGCGAATCACTTTCAGGAGCGATTTTGGGAATCTCAAGTGCAGAGGTATCGATGCCCATCACCGATAACTTGAAATCGTATTCCTCTAAGCCAGGCACATTGGCCCGAGGAGGAATATTTATGTTCTGACTGTCTTTTGAATACTGAGCAATCATTTTGTATGATTCATCATAGCTGCAATAATCGGCGCGACTCATGATCTTGTCGTAACTTATGCCGCCGCCGGCCAGGCTGTAAGGAAGGGTTTCAAAGAAATCTTCCATTTCGCGCAGGTCGTCGACCCCCAAACGGTCAGCTACCGGCACCGGGCAGCTGATAATCTGGGTATCAACCCAGGTATCGGCGGTAATCGAATCGGGAATATCCTGAATCTTCTTGATCAGGGTTTTCTTTTTTTTGCCGGATATCATGTCAAAATTGTTTTTACTGTGGCCTATCACCGCACCAATAGGCGCTTCTCCGTCGGCGGTCGGGATTAGATAGCCGATCTCGATAAAGCGGTCGTAAACCTTCCCACTGACCCTGGTAACACTGAGATTCCTTTCAGCAGCTGTTTTACCAACTTCGCCAAAAAGATGCAGACAGGTGCTTTGCCACCATTTCTTTTCTTTTGCCGGTGGCCTTTCTTTCATCTGCCAATTGAGAATTTCTTTCCACATTCCTGAAGAAGGTCCATTCAAAAGAGAATTTGAAAAACCCCAACGGGCCATACGAAAACCAAGATTTTTTCCACCAACTGAAACCGAAGAGAAATTGGCAAACTGCAATATTAGAGCAATCGGCATGTTGGCGTCATAGTAGGAATGGTAGCGTTGTCCGTAATTTCGGTTCCCGGCGGCCCGATTCAACAGCATGGTTCCGCCGCCCAGATGTATCCAACCCCGCTTCTTCCAGATATCTTCTTCACGATTATAATTGGCTCCAGCAAGGCCATTATCGATAATCAGCGGATGGTTTGAACCGGGAGCGACATTGCCGCTAATTGCCGAATCAATGGTTACCGTATTGAATTTTACCGGATCGAGATCGTTGGTCGCCTGGCGAAGATAAAGAGAAAACTTCGTTAGGGGAAGCGGGTAAGGAACCACTACCCGGAAAGGACGATTTTCACTCCATTCCTCTCGTGCTTTTCCGATGTTAACTTCGACGGTAACCGTCATCTTGCCGGCTTTTTCAAAATCAAGATAGAGCTCGTTGCCTTTTTTCAAATCCTTGAGAAAAACAAAATCCGCAAAGGTAATTTCAGAAGAAACTGAAATATTGTTCAATTCAGCTGCCGAAGGATCTGCCCCCCCTTGAGAAGCCCTTTTGAATAGCTTTCTGCTCAACTCACTAAAATTAATCTTCTCGAGCCAGAGGCTGCTGATTTTTTCTGAAAGCTTTTTCGGATCGTTTTCGACAAAAACTGCGCTTCTCAAAATATTGCCAGGTGAATCCTTTTCGATAGAGCTTACATCTTTCAAATCATTTTTTAATTTTTCGACAATAAACCGCGAGATCGATTGAGCCGCTTTCATGGCACGGATATGGCTGAGAATTTCACGATTTTCGTTGAATTTTCCCTGGACCAGGTGATTATAGGAAAGGATAAGAATGGTCAGAACGAAAATCCCGCCGAGAACCACAAAGATTATGACACCGCGCCTGCTCATTTTATGGCTCCGCAACATCTGAAGCAATTGAAGCCTTATGGGCATCGAACCAGTTTAAAGTGCCCTGATGTAAAGGCACTCCGATCTCTTCAAGAATCTTTCGCGCCTGAGCGTCGTCGGCAGGAACGTCGGCAAACGCCTGATGGCGTATTTTCAAAGCCATCGCAGACCGACTCAAAAGGTCGCATACCAGACGAATGGTCGCTGAAGAGGTTTTTTCGTGGGCAATCAGAACATTGGGAATACCGAAAGTTCTGATATCTGGCTGCCTTTCACCATAATACCCTGCCGGAATCGTCACCGGCCAGGCAGTAGAAATCTGTTCGAGCAATTTTTGTCGCTGCTCGTCAGAGAAATCGAACAAAGAGCAGTTATTGAAAATAACCGCATCAGAAACGGTTCGGTTTGGGATACCCGCCTGAATCATTGCAAATTTTATTTGTCCGGATTTAAGTGCGGCAAGCACCCGGTCGGGGTTGATCGCTTGTTTGTTAGGCTCAATGGCAAAGGCCGAAAAAATTTCATTTGAAGTTCTGAAAGTCGATGAGTTCTGCTGACCGTAAAAGCCGACATTCAAATCGGCCAGTTGGGCTTTTTCAAGACCCGGAGCCCGGATCAATTGGACCACATCCGGCCAGAGAGGCCAGACCAGTCGCATTTTTGCCTGGGGGTGGGCTGCAAAAAATTCTTTAACAATGCGACTTTCGGCCATCGCCAAAGCAACTTTCTCTTCATGCAAAAGCTTTACGTTATCGATCGAACCATTGGTTTCAATTGCCCGAAAAACTTCTTCACCATCGCCAAGATTGCTGTTGAGCCAATCAGCCAGGATGTGCCCGGCTGGATAATAGGTGCCAAGTCGGTTTCCCGTTGCCAGCAACTGGAAGCTCGAAGAATAAAGCTGAGGTGGCAGTGGGGTTTCAACCTGAACCTTGGGCTGATCGACGCTAAGCATAAGAATTGCCGCCGCAGCGATCAAGATTAAAAAAGGCCAGGCAAAAGTTGGAACAGCACCAGAATTAGATTTCATGCCTTAAGTTTAATCCCAAAAATACTTGAAAGGCAAGCTGCTTATTCTTGGCTATCTTACAATTATCCGATAATTTCCGGGCATCTTGAATTCATATTTTTTGATTTCCCGGTTGATGACCTTGTCCTGAAGCTTATGCAGATCTTCACTGGATTCGGTTTTTTCTTCTTCTACCGGTGCTGCTGCAGTTTTTTGTCGAGAAACCAACTTCTTGAATTTTAGCCTGAGCGACTCTGAATCCGATTCCAATTCCGGTTCCGGTTCAGACGGAGTTACTGCCGGCACTGAGGCTTCAACTGGTTCTTGAGGTTCTTGAGGTTCTTGAGGTTCTTGCGGTTCGTCGACGCTGGCCACGACATTTTCGTCTCTAGTCTCTTCAACTTCAACCGGAACCACTTTTTCGCCAGATTCAACGACTTTTTTATCCACTTCATCACAAATTTCTGAGGGATCGCGAGTGGCACGAACACGGGCAATAGCTTCTTTCAATTCAACGCCGGCAATATATAATTCGGAAACATCCTCATCTTCCAGGGATTGCGCAAGGGTTTCTGCCCGCTCTTCAACGGTCGGCAACGTGGCTGGGGCTTTTCGAACCGGTGCTTCACTGCCATAGACGGATCGGCGCAATCTCTTGAGAGCTTCTCTCAGCTCCTGGCCGACGACGTATTGTTCCTCGCCGGGCTCAATGGCAACGACATTCTCAATGACAGCTTTAACTGAAGTCTCTGGCGCATTCTGGCCATTGAGATTTCGCCGCAACTGCTCGACCATTTCCAATGCTTCGAGAGACAGGGCTGCAGACAACGAAACGGGCTGCAACATCACTATGACCAACAACAGCAATTGAAAGATTTTATTCACGCTATTTCCTCAATCGATCGTCTATAAGAAATATTACTAAATTTTTGGCGATTTTGCAAAGAGATAAAATATAATTTTAAAAAATGGGCATTCCACATTTCGTACAGAATTTTTCCTGCATATCATTTTCAGTGCCGCAATTCTGGCATTCGATCACCTTGGGCTTGTCATCGATCTTGATATTTTGTTTCATGGCGTTTTCATCCTGAGGCTCCGCTGACCGGACAGGTGTGGCTTCGGCGACCGAACGGGCCGATGTCGAAGAACCGTTAACACCTGCCAGATGCCCTGAACCATGTTTAAGGAACTCACTCATGTCAGCTTCCGGATTTATTCCCATGACCTCAAAAATCTCGATTGGCATCGATTTACCCTTGACCATGATCGATTCGCGCTGCTCGATGAGGAAAAAATCCTTCACGAGTTCGTAGGTCGATCTGGTGATAAAAAGCTGCATGCCCTTGGCCACCGACATAACACGGGCTGCCAGGTTGACGTTATCGCCAATGACCGTGTAGGAAAGCTGTTTTTCCGAGCCCATATAGCCAGCAGTAACTTCGCCGGTATTGATGCCGACACCGATCTGAATAACCGGCTTTCCCTCTTTTTTCCACATTTCCTGCAATTCCCTGAGGGCGTCGAGCATTCGCACGCCGCACAACACAGCGCGTATAGCATCGTCGTCACGGGCAACAGGAGCTCCAAACAGCGCCATAAGTTCATCGCCGACATATTTGTCAAGGGTTCCGTCGAGCTCCATGAGAATGTCAGTCATCCGCGTAAAATAAACGTTTAATTGTTCAACGATATCGGTCGGGTCCATATTTTCTGACATTTTGGTAAAGCCGCGAATATCGGAAAAAAACATGGTGACATTGCATTTACTGCCGCCCAGCTTGAGTCCTGAAGGATCGGACATGATCATCTCAGCAACACTCGGCGAAACGATACGCGACAAGCTGCCTTTGAGCTCTTCGTTTTTCTTCAATTGATCTTCGCTGAGTTTCTGGGCTGAAACCAGGTCGTCCATGGTTGCTGAATAAAGTTTGGCATTCTTCATAACCAGCCCGGCGATATCAGCGCAGGTCGCGAGAAGGTTCTGGTCATCGCGGGTGTAATCGGGATTACGCATACTTTCAACGTTAATAATCGCAAACAGCTTGCCTTCTGCGTAGATTGGCGCACAGATAACTGATTTCAAAACACCCTGACCAATCAACCCCTTGGTTTTCGGGTCCATTTCGCATTCCTTAATGCCCAGCGCCCCGACCCCACCAGTAACTTCATTCATCTTCTGACGTAAGAGAAAGGTGATCATGCTGTTTTCTTCGTGGTTTATCTCGATATCCTTGTATTCTTTCGGCTTCATTCCCGCAGCCTTGACAATGCGGAATTTGCCTTCTTTTTCGTCGTTGAGCAAAAGCTGCACCTTTTCGGCGTCCATGCCCTTGGCAATGATTTCAACGATATTGGAAAAGATCTGATCGCGATCAAGGCTTTTGGCAAGGTTCTTGATACGCATCAAAGTCGTGGTCAAACGCATCGATCTTTTACTGAATTCCTCACGGATTTCGCGCACCTCGCGTTCCATACGTTCTTCAGCGGTTTCGACCACCTCTGGTTCCTGGCTTTCACCCGCTCCTGATGCTTCACCTTCAGCCCCCTCGCCGCCTTCGCCGGCCGCCGCGCCTTCAGCCGCGCCTTCTTCCGGAGTGCCATCTCCTTTAAGCGCAGAATCAAGGGCACCTTCTTTGCCTTTTTGCTTTTTCTTGGCTTCTTCGCGGTATTTAGCCGCCAACTTTGGGTCGACTCTCGCCTTGAGATTGCCGTCTTCCCCGGTTGCGCTAACACCTTCGGCTGGTGCGCCGCCTCCTGCAGCCTTTAATTGCTCAAAGCGAAAAAACATGTATAGAAGAAAACCAGACGAAAACAAAACGACGACCGAATATATTTCCCACCAGTCTTCAAGCGGGTATTTGTCAGGTTTGATCTTGAAAGCCAGAGTTGCCGCGCCAAGCAGTACCGGTAACACAAAGAGTAATAGACTTGTAGCGATTTTTTCGCCAAGAATGCCACAAATGCCAATTGCGGCAATAACGTAAAAATAAGAAAAATATGACCAGATATTTTTGGGCAGCTTGTTGGAATAAACCAGAAAAGCTACCAGCAGAACGATAAGGCTTCCCATTAATCCCAGGAGGTCGGGAAGCCGTTCTTTCATGGTTTTCTTTTCTTCGACATCTTCTGCCATGCTAATCCCGAAATTGAAAAAACTTTAAATACAGTTAAATACAGTTTGTCAGAAAAGCCGGCAGATTTCAAGAGCCAGTAACTTCGGTCATCAGTCGGTTGGCATCGACACTGTCGGGAGTCATTCTCGAAAGCAATTCTTCGGCCTCGCTGTGTTTACCGGACATACACAACAGGTGACCATACCAGGCAAAAGCCCTGCCATTTCTCGGAAAGAGCCCGCAGGCTTGCTGCGCCAGCGTTAGCGCCGCTTCGCTGTCTCCCTCTGACATGGCAGCAATTGAGCGAACGGTCGTTTTCAGGGCCTGGGACTTTTTCCCGCCCTTGATTTCTTCGACCCGACCGATCCATTTGGCAATCGCATCCTTCGAACGCATGTTAAAATCCAGTTCGATAAGTTCTACCAGGCTTTCAGCCTTGAGAATCGGCAATCTGGCACAACTGAACGCCTTATTAAGATCGATATGCGCCTGAACGTTTTCTTTGTAAAAAACCCCGCAGCGGCCAAGAATAAGCAGTGAAAGTGCATCTTCATCGGGAGAAAATGACTTCACCCGTTCGTCGGGAAAGCTGCGAATGATTTTCAAAGCACCGGCATAATCGCCTCGGCAACACCTCAAATAGGCTTCAAGCAATTGTCCCGACTCTTTCAAATTTGAGTTTTCCATAACAGTATTGAACTCACTAACAGCCTTTTGCGCTTCAATAAAGTCTTCTCTGATAATAAACGCCAGAATCATCGTCTTCCACAGCTGGGGAAAGGTTTTCTTATCCTGTGAATTCAAAACCTTTCGGGCAGTCATGATCACTTCATCGAAATCACCTTCAGCCATCAATTTGATGACCTTGGCTTCGAGTATTTTGGCATCGGTAAAACCAACCCCGGAACCGGATTTGAGATCTTTGCGGTCAATCTCGGCAAAGCCGCTGATGCCAAGAATGTTGGTTATCTTGTAAAGAATGAAACGCCCCAGCGGCATGAAGAAACTGGTTATAAATGCAAGAACCAGGCCGACAGCCATTAGACCAATGCGCAGCCCGTAGCTTTCCATGCGACTTTGAAAGGCCAGAACAAAAACCATGAAAAACCAGCAGAAAAACCAGATTCCATAATACTCAAAGCGCCGCGGACGCTGTTCAGCCGGCAAAAAATGAAACGCCGGAAAAATAAGAAACAGACCAAGAGCGACAAAATGTCCTGAAATTGCCAGTCTTGGCACGATCCAAACCGAGTCGTAAGCCGAAAACTGGTCGAGCATCGAAGCCTGCAAAAGATCTTTCAAACCAAAACTCTGGGTCGCAAGCATCAACCCTGAAGCAAGAGCGACAAAGGCAAGGTCATGCCAGAAAGCAGTTGGTGGCGACAGACGACTCGCAAGAAACAACAGGGCCGAAAACAATAAAACAAAGTATAGCGCTGAAAAGAAAACGCCCAGTCCTACCGGCATGATACCAAGAAAACACAAGGGTTGAATTTTCCACAGGCCGATCATCGAAGGAGCGCGCTCTTCGGGATAATTCGCATCTTTCATGAACCGCGAGAATTCGCCGCAGGTGGAAAAGGCCCGGCCAAGGTTTCCAAGCTGCAGATCAAGCAAGAGAGCCATGGTCTGCTCTTTCATCGGCAGGTCAGCGAAACTCTCATAATCATTCAAAAGCTCATCAGCGCGACTGCTCATACCCATGATCTGGTTGACCATCGCCAAACGAACCGCAGCCTTGTGATTGCCCTTGGCAGCCTTAACCGCCCGGGAAAAGGCAGCTGCTGCATCTTCAAGTTTTTTACTGGCAATGGCTATGCGCCCCTGAAGCAGAAAAACTTCAGCCTTCCCCTTGTCGGGAAGTTTATCGATGGGAATTTTGCCGAGAACGTCATCGGCGCGGCTATACATGCCGACCCGATAGAGAGCCTTGCCCCAAAGCAGGATTGGCAGGATATTTTTGGGATAGGCATTGTAAGCGTCTTCATAACAGGAAACCGCCTCTTCAATGTCACCGCGCTCCTCGGCTTTTTGCCCTTTTTGAGCCAGAAGCCGGGATTTTTCGAAGAGCAGCTTATCATCATCAGCCCACAAGGAATGGCTGAACAACAGAATAAGCAATCCAAGAATGAAAGATCTTCTCAGCAAAGCACTCCCCTTTTTCAGTCTATTTCATCAATTCCTTCTGCCTTTTGCTGGCCTCTTCATCGATGCTGAACTGAATCTTCACGACATTGCCAACTTCAATTTTTTCGGGCAAATACTCTTTGTGAATACTTATCAAATCACCATTTTCAAGTAAGCATCTGAAATAGTCGCCATTGATTGAATCGATAACTGCCTGCATTTTTTCCTCCAGAATTTTTTCCTAGAATCCCAGTTGTGCCAGAAAGCTTTGAACGAAACGATGAATTTCATCTATCGCGTCGGTATCATTTGA
>CAZTHA010000125.1:0-10938 GCA_964613435.1 uncultured bacterium | reverse complement strand
TCTTCGCCGTAGTGCAACACACGGTAAACCATTCTTTCCTCCGGTAAATTTCAATGTTTTAATAATAATATAATCTATTACTTTTGTAAATAAAGCGCTTTTGCAGAAAATTTGGTTGGAATTTCACTCAGGGCAGGCATCAAGTCGGCATTAGTATGACAAGTATGAAAGAGTTTTGAGATTGATTCCAAAAGATTCGTTTAGAGCATGAAAAAGGGGTTGATGTCGACGTTAATACGCGTGTCGCCAACTTTCTTAACCTGATTCATGGCATCTCTGACTGAAGAGGTGAGCTGTGAAAGCTGGGGCATTTTCAACATCAGCTGAAAGCGATAACGGCCATTAAGGCGCTCGATAGCGGCGGGAGCCGGGCCAAAGAGCATTTCTTCGCTGACGTTTTCTTCAGCTTTGAGCGCAGCTGCAAGCTGATCGGCAACGGATCTGGTTTTTTCAGCATCGGTTCCGGAGACGATGAAAGAGGCAAGTTCGATAAATGGCGGAAAAAGTGCTTCCTGTCGCATTTTTGCCTCTTTTTCGAAAAAGCCGTGGTAATCTTCGGTCAGAGCGCATTGGATTGAATGATGTTCCGGGTAGTAGGTCTGCAGAATGACATGACCCGGGTGCTGACCCCGCCCGGCTCGACCTGAAACCTGTGCCAGCAGAGAAAAATTCCGCTCGGCGGCGCGAAAATCGGGAATGCGTAGCAGGCTATCGGCGGCAAGAATTCCGACCAGGGTAACATTGGGAAAGTCCAACCCTTTGGCAACCATTTGCGTGCCGATCAGAATGTCGATTTCACCGTTGCCGAAGCGGTCGAGAAGGTTTTCCATGCTGCCTTTGGTCGAAACTGTATCTGAATCGAGTCGGGCGACCCGCGCATGGGGAAAATAGCGGCGGGCCTCAGCTTCAACGCGCTGTGTGCCGGCGCCAAAGAACTTGATTGCACTGCTACCACACTTGGGACAAATGGTTGGAATGCTTTGCATTTCGCCACAATAATGGCAGCGCAGAATCTGACTGCCGGCATGGTAGACCAGCGAAACGCGGCACTGCGAGCATTCAACCGCTTCGCCGCATTCCCGGCAGAAAATGAAGCTGCTATAGCCCCTGCGGTTTAGATAAAGAATGGTTTGTTGCTTTTTCTCAAGCGTTTGTTTGATTGAGTCGCTGAGTTCGCCGCTGAAAACCGAGCGGTTTTTGCGGGTTACCAGTTCATAGCGCATATCGACCACTTTTACCAGCGGGGGAGTGCGGTCGCTGACGCGTGAATTCATTTCTACCAGCCGATATTCCTGGCGGCGACACATTTGGAACGAGTCGATGGTCGGCGTCGCTGAACCCATTACCAATAGCGCATTTTCAAGCTCGCAGCGTTTGCGCGCCACTTCGCGGGCATGATAACGGGGTGAATCTCCCTGTTTGAACGAAGGTTCGCCTTCTTCATCGAGAATAATCGTGCCAAGCCGGGGCAGGGGGGCAAAAACCGCTGATCGGGCGCCGACTACTACCGGGCAGTTGCCGCTGCGAATGCTTTCCCATTGGTCGAAACGTTCGCCCGGCGAAAGTCGGCTGTGCAAGATGGCAACTTTGCTGCCAAAGCGATCTTTGAAGCGCTTCATCATTTGCGGAGTCAGCGAAATTTCGGGAACGAGAACGATAGCGGTGCGCTTCTGCGCCAGCATTTCGGCGACCCAGCGCAGATAGACCTCGGTTTTACCCGAGCAGGTAACGCCACGAACCAGCACCGGCCGGTGGTCAGAGTTGAACGATGTCTGAATTTCTGACAACACGCGGTTCTGGTCATCGCTAAGTTGAACCGGAGCTTCGGCGGGCCGCTGGTAGTAATCTTCATTTGCTACCTGACGCATGATGCGCTCTTCGCATTCAATGATCAGGCCTTTCTTTTTGAGCTGATTGATCGGTGCCGAGCTCGTCTGGGCCAGTCGGGCGAGCATTGCTGCCGTTGGAGCGGTATTGAGATGCATCAGCGTTTGTAAGACCTGTTTCTCTTTGGCGGTAAGTTTCTCAAGTTCAATTGCCTTGTCTTGCGACGGTTTTAAGACGGTTTGCAGCTTGGGACCAGCTGACTGGCTGATGCTGTGGGAAATTTCAATGACCCCGCTACTGATAAGCAGGCTGATTTTGCCGGCAATTGTCGGAAACTTGTCGCGAAAGCTGTTGTAATTGACCCAGTCCTGGTCTTTGAGCCATTGCAGCGCTTCATGTTCTAGGGCATCTTGCTTTGCCTGGGGTGAAAGACGAAGGTGGCGGCAGACTTTCTGCTTGATGCCGCCGGGCAACATTGCATGCAGAACTTCTCCGAGATTGCAGACGCAGTCTCGGGCCGTTTCTACGGCAAGTTGCAGCATTGCCGGACTGAAAAGTGGTAACGGATCGATGATTTCAATTACCGCCAGAGTCTTGAAAGCAGGTTGCGCTTCGTGTAAAGCAGTAACATAGCCGATCAGGCGACGACCATGCATCGGCACAAGCGCTCGGCAACCGATTTCCGGGGGCTGCATTCCTGAAGGGAGGTGATAGGTGAAAGTTCCATCGCCAACCGGCTCAGAAAAAGAAATTTCGGCAAAAATAGTCATTTGCTCTGCAGTCGCAATTCACGGATTTTCGTGGACAAAACTTCAGCCAGCCGGGTAAAACAGCATTGCCCACCGATAGAAGGAATTATTCGACTGTTGGTCGAGGTTTTGAGATGAATTCGCTCGGTTTCGAGAAAAAGCAGTATCTGGCCGACTGCGGGCAGCGGGGCGGCATTGAACGCCTCGGGATCAGAAAAAATCAGGGCCTGAAGATCGCCTTCTGGCATCATTGACGCCTGGTCCTGCGCGTCGATCAAAGCCAGATTGATGCCATTTTCGCCGGGTTTTGCCAAAAAGCCGGCATCGATAAGGGCCTGGCCGAGTTTGTTGAGATTTGCGTTTATTTCACCATTAGTGGCTTGCAGCTTGGTCGAATCGATAATCGCGGCGCCTTCAAGAAATTTTCTGCCGGCGAGCAGGCGCATTTGTGAAGCAAAGAGGGCTTGAAAAAAAGAATGTAGCTGCGCGGGGTTTTCGGGGATCTGGTGATGTCTGACCAGAGTTTGCCGGGTCTGTCGATAGGTTGGTGGCGTATTTGCCTCGGTGAATATTTCCAGACATGCGGTTTTTTCGAGCAGTCGGGCAAATTCTTCCGGCAAATCTTCGGCGGCAGCGAAAGTCACTGCGAGCTCAAATCCGTGGCGTGATTTGAGCCAGGCCGGCCGCAAGGTCTCGGTGAAAGCATCGTTACCGGTGACTGCTTTGGCAAGTTCAGGTGACAACCATTTTCCTGCCGGCTCAGATATTGCAAAAAATACATCGGCTCCGGCATGACAAAAAAGCATTGCCAGTTCATGAACCATGGCGCTGGCAATGCCTTGTTGCGGAATCAGCAGAACGCGAATCTTACTTGGCCTTTTCCTGGACCTCAACTTCAAGCGCTCCTGATGCTATTTCTTCCATTGCAATTTTGACGTAGTTTTCATCGTTTTCGTCGATAAGGCGGCGCTTGCCGTCTACCAGCATTTTAACGCGATTAGAGATAGCCATTACTGCATCGTACTTGTTGGGAATCTTTTTGGTGATTTCGGTTCTTGAGCGGAATTTCATTCTTCAACCTCCGTTGAGTCCAGTTCAGAAGTATCTTCAACGTCATCATGGTCGTCATGGCTTTCATGACTGTCATGGATGACCTTCTTGCCGAGCATGCGCATTGCAGCAGTTTCAGGATTGATTGCCGAAAGAATCACATGATTGGAATCAGTAACAACAATGGCTCGGGTTTTGCGCCCATAGGTGGCGTCGATGAGCCGGCCCTGTTCCTTTGCATCTTCTTTCAAACGTTTGATTGGTGCAGACCCCGGGCTGACGATGGCGACAATTCGCTCTGCAACAACTACGTTTCCAAAGCCAATATTAAGCAATTGAGCTTTCATTGGTTGCTCCTATTCAATGTTTTGTGCCTGTTCACGAATCTTCTCTATTTCACATTTTATGTCGATTACCGTCTGAGCAATCGAGACGTCGCTGGTTTTGCTGCCGAGGGTGTTCGCTTCACGGTTGATTTCCTGAACCAGGAAGTCGAGGCGGCGACCAATCGGCTGGTCTGAATTGAGAATATTGTCGAATTCTTTGAGATGACTGCGGAGCCGCGTGATTTCTTCGCTGACATCGGCGCGGTCAACCCAGATGGCAATCTCGGTGTTGAGACGCGATTCATCGACTCCGGCTTTGTTGGCCAACTCGGTAATCCGTTCGGTAAATTTGTTGATGAATTGTTCTTTTATTTCGGGCAGCTTTTCTTCAATCAGATCGAGATGCGACTTAAGTGAATTGCTGCGTTCTTTCAAGTCTTTGGCGAGGTTTTCACCTTCACGTCGGCGGGCGGCGACAAAATTTTCCAGAGCTTCGGTAACTACCGGCTGGATTCTTTGCCACATCTGTTCATTATCGATAACCTTGGCATCGACTTTCATCACGCCCGGCAGCGACAACAGTCCATCGAGAGCCACCGGCATCTGTTTGCCGGATTCGGCTGAAATCTCATGGCTGAGAGCTACGAGCTTATTGAGTAACGGCCGATTGATGATTACGTCCTGATTCGGGTTATAATCAACCGCTTCGAGGTGCAGATAAACCTTGCCGCGGGAAATTTTCTGGGAAACCTGCTGGCGAACGAGTCCGTCGACCCAGTTGAAACCATAGGGCAAATGCAGGTCAACCTGCAGAAAGCGATTGTTGACTGACTTGAGCTCGACGCTGATGCGTCCAGCCTCATCTGTAAAGGAAGCACGGCCAAAACCGGTTAGACTTGAAATCATAGTGGAAAATTATATCGTACAAACGAAAAGCCCGCAAGAAAAATAATTGGTTGCAAATCTTCGCGGCTTTTGTAAAATATACTTCATATGACAGAATGTGAGACGTATCTTTTTGACAGCCACTGTCACCTTGACCGCTATCCGCGTGATATCGATATCGGTGAAGTGATTGCCAGAGCAGAAGAAGCCGGGGTAAAAGGATTTTTCGTTCCCGGCGTGACCGGTTTTCCCGCCCGTATTGTCGAACTGGCGGAGTTTCCGCAGATAATCATGGGGTGGGGCGTTCACCCACTTTACGCTGAGAACTTTTTCGAGAACTGCTGCGATGAGATCGCTGCTGCCCTGAAAAAGTCGGTGTGTTGTGCCATTGGTGAATGCGGCTTTGACCGCCGTGCCCCGGTAAAATTCGCAAAGCAGTTTGCCGCCTTTCAGTGGCAGATCAATCTTGCCTGTGAAACCGGCATGCCATTGATAGTACATCTGGTTGGGCACTATGAAACGGCCTGGCAGATGCTGCAAAAAGCTTCGTTGCAGAAGATCAGATTCGTTCTGCATTCCTTTGCCGGTTCATCTGAGATTGCCAAACGTTTTCTCGATATTGGCGCTTACATTTCCTTTTCCGGATCAGTTTTTCAAAAGAACCCGGAAGTATTGGCCCAGCTGGTGCAAATGGTGCCCGAAGATCGCCTGCTTTTCGAAACCGACAGCCCTGACCAGCGCCCGTTTTTCTGGCCGGGAAAAGTAAACGAGCCTGCCAGTTTGAAAGAAATTGCCACGCGTCTTGCAGAAATTCGTCAGATCAGTTTAAATGAGCTTTGCAATCTGGTAAATCAGAACTGCGCCAAATTTTTCAATTACTGAAGGCTCTCATGGAAAAAAGATTTCACCGTACGCGGCTTTTGCTTGGCGACGAAGCGGTTTTAAAACTCAAACAGGCTCACGTGGCTATTTTCGGTCTTGGCGGCGTCGGTTCATACGCGGCAGAAGGCTTGGCTCGCGCCGGGGTCGGCAGTCTGACCATCGTCGATTTCGATGTCGTCGGCATAACCAACCTCAATCGTCAGAATATCGCCCTGGAAAATACCATCGGCCTGCCAAAAACCAAAGTAATGGCCGAAAGAATTCAGCTCATCAATCCTGAATGTCAGGTTTTTGCCCATCAGTCTTTCTTTTGCGAAGAAAACAGCGATGAGTTGCTCGCGCCGGATTTCTCGGCGGTTATCGACGCCATCGATTCCTTCAATCCGAAAATCCGGCTGATCGTCGAAAGTTTGAAACGCGGTCTGCCACTTTTTTCGGCAATGGGTGCGGCGGGAAAAATCGATCCGACTCAGGTGCGGGTTGCTGATATTGCAAAATCGACCATTTGCCCTCTTGCCAAGCGGGTTCGTAAAAGACTGCGCGCCTTCGATGTCGAAACCGGTTTTCAGGTGGTATATTCGCTTGAACCTCCGGTTTTGCCTTTTTCACCGGATCTGATTGAAGCCGATCACAAGGAATTCTCGTTGAAACGTGGTCGAGAACGCATGATTCAGGGTTCAATCAGTTATTTGACCGCCTTGTTCGGACTGACCCTGGCCGGCGAAGTCGTGAAAAGAATAACCGGCTTCAATACTGCCCGGGAAACCCCTGCCGGGGCCCGTGAAAAAGGCACGAGCTATTTCGATTTCTAAAATCATCAATGCTATGATGTAAATTCCCGGAATGAAAGTTCCGATGCAATTGCCGGACAAAATTACTTGCAATGCTTTTGTCGCGCGGACTTATTCGATTATTTCGGCTGTCGAGAACAGCTGCATGAATTGCTGTGGTGAAATGTTTTCTGGCCGGGCTTTCTCTTCAATGCCCAGTTCGGCAAAACGCTGCGCCCAGTCAGTCTGTTTGAACATTTTTTTCAATAACGGCAGGGCCATTTTGCGGCGCTGGGCAAACAGCATTGAAACAGGCCTTAGTAACAAAATGCGCCGTTGTCTTTCGCAATCACTGAGCTTAAAGGGGCGTATTTCGAGAATACTGCTGTTAACCTTGGGCGGCGGCGAAAATGAACCCGGCCCAAAGGTCGAACCAAGCTCGGCATCGGCAAAAAATGCGATTTGTACCGAGAGGTAGCCGTAATCGCGGCTGTTAATCGTGGCACAGGCTTTGGCGGCAACTTCATGCTGCAGCAGAAAAACCAGTTTCTCAGTCTCAGGCCCGCATTCGAGAAATCTCCTGATGATTGGCGTGCCGCAATAATAAGGTAAATTGCCGGTCACCAGCAGTGGTTTATCGGGAATCGGCAATTCCTTCAACTCGAGAAAATCGCCCCAGGTGATTCGTGCCTCGGGAAAATCTTTTTCCAGGATCGGCTGCATGCGCTGATCGATTTCAAATAGATGCAGATCGGCACCGCTTTGCCGTAGCAGGCTGGTCAGAGCACCCTTGCCCGGGCCAATTTCCCAGATACAATGTTCTTTGGTGGCGGCCAGTCGTTTGACTATCTCGGTTGGAATGCGCTCATCGACGCAGAAGTTTTGTCCAAGAGATTTTTTTGCGCGAATAAAATTCGGGTCAGTCCTGGTCATCGTTGTCCTCAGCCCAGAAATCTTCGAGGTCTGAAGCATGCTTGACCGCGATGTCTTTGATTATTTCAAAGTATTCTGCTCTTGTGCTTTTCTTTAGTGAATTGCCTTTGATTTCCTGAAGGACTTTGACTGCAATTTCACGACGAGCCAGAGTTATCTCGATCTGATCGCCGATCCCTACTTCCCGTGTGGGTTTTGCCGCGACCCCGTTGACTTTAACCAGGCCGCGTTTGCAGGCCTCGTTGGCCAGAGTTCGCCGTTTGATCAGGCCGGTAACCTGTAGATATTTATCGAGTCGCATATTTGCTCCATGCCGTTTGATCATTTAAAAACATCCCCCGGTTTGAAGCCGGGGGATGCAGTATGTTTCAGACCTGGCCAGGCGATCAGATCTCTGAAATTGCCTGAGGATGCCTGATGACGTGAGCCTGATAAGTCAGTCCCTTGAGGAAAGCCATCCAGATTTCTTCCTGGATACCCTGCTTGAGCTGGCGCTTGAGCAACGAGATAACTTCAGGAGTCAGTGTGGCGACTTTACCGGGGACTTCATCTGAATCCAGGTAAGCAATTACATAACCGTACGGGGTTTTAACCGGCGCGGAAAATTCACCTTTTTTCAGATTCCAGACCTGTTTGTCGAGGTCAGCTGAAAGCTGGCCTTTTTTGACCGGTGGGACGAGTCCGCCCTGTTGAGCCGAACCAGTATCCATCGAGAACCGCTGTGCGAGCAGTGAGAATATTTCACCCTTTTGCAGGCGGTCATACACTTCGTTAGCGGTTCTTTCTTCAGAAACGATAATCTGGCGAATGCGGCGGGTTGCCGGCACATCGAATTTGTCGCGATTTTCTTCGAACGCTTTTTCAATTTCTTCCTGAGAAGGTTCAAGGGTCATCCATTTTCTAATTTTTTCTTTGACTTCTTCGAAAGGCTCGTAGCGATTGCCTTCATAAGAGGTAACTTCAAGAAAGTGGTAACCCAGCGGTGTTTTGAAGGGGCCGGCAATCTTGCCCTTATAGTTCTGATCTTTGATCAGGTTCATCATGGTCTGGTGAACTTCGGGCAGGTAGGTGCGGCCGTCTTCGGAAAACTTGCCCATACCATCGGAAAGTGAATAGCTGGAGAAACCAGGATTGACCGAAACCGGAAGCGGGCCAAAGCTGACTTTTACTTCTTCAGCTTCGGGCTTGTAGGTCTTGGCCAGAAATTCTACACTGGCGTTCGGGTAATCTTTTTTGAGCTTTTCAGCGGCAGTTTTCGCCATTTCTTCCTGGGCTTTAACTTCGAGAATCTTGTGAATTTTGGCTTTGAGGGTCGAAGTCAGGGTCAGCTGAACCGGTTCGAGAAGATTATCCATGATGAACAGGTGGTAGCCTTTACCGGTTTTGATAACTTCTGATACCTGATCGGGCTCCATTGAGAAAACGGCGCTTTCGATAGCTTCGGCGACATGAATGCCGTCTTCCGAAATTTCATCGAGCAGAATCTTTTTCTGTTCCGGTGAATAATCATCGGTGATTTCGCCTTTGAAGAATATCGGCAGCTGCCCTTTATCTTTTCTTGAGGCGCCCATCGACATTTTTACCAGGTTTTCAAGCTTGTCGCTTTTGTAAATGAGCTTTTGTCGGATGTTTTCAAGCGCGACCGAAGCTTTGATGTCAGCCTGTTCGAGCTGGTATTCCTTGATCAGATCAGCTCTTACGTCGTCGAGGCTCTTGACCTTTTCCGGAATCTTTTCTTCAACCTTGATCAGGTGGTAGCCGAATTGGGTTCTGACCGGTGCGCTTATTTCACCAACGTTGCTGGCAAATGCGGTTTCTTCGAATGGCTTAACCATTGCGCCACGGGCAAAAACGCCGAGATCGCCACCTTTTTTGGCAGAACCGGTATCCTGGGATTTGCTGCCGGCAAGCTCTGCAAAATCTTTGCCGCCTTTGATCTGTTCGGCAATAGCTTCGATTTCGGCTTTAGCTGCAGCGTAAGCTTTTTCGTTGTCGAAAGCTGCGCTGATATCGAAGTTGGCGGTTACTGTTCCGTCTTTTATCATCAGGTCGGAAGGCTGCGCGCCTTTTTCGAGGTCGATGGCAATCTTTCCGAATACTGCAGACTTGGTTGAGCCGCTGAGAGGCAGCTCAAGGGCGTTTTCCGCATTTTCCTGGGAGTTGATCGTCGGGAAGTAAATCTTGCCATCGCTGGTTTTAACGGCAAACGAATCGAAGTTCAGATTGGTGTCGGGGCCGATATTGCCAAGACCGGCATCGAAACTGACGGTTACGCCGGTATCTGTTTCCTGGCTGGCAAAGTTGCGCAGATTGATTTTGTAGTTGGCAAATTCATGGTCGAAGCTGTTTTTGGGCTTGATCAGAATGTGGCGGGCTTTGACTTTTTCCGGTTCCTTGTATTTGTCGATATTGTCGGTATAGCGCCTTCTGATTTCACGATCATTGACTTCAATTGTGGCCAGATAGGCCGGGTCCTGGTGCTTGAGCATGATGTGCGTGACCTGGGCGCGTTTTGAACTCATGAAATCATTGCGGTTGGCATCGAAATGATTCTTGATCTGTTCGTCGGTTACCTTGGTTTTTCCGGCAAAGTCGGCTGAAGAAACGAGCAGGTGATTGAAAGAAATCTGATCTTCCTGCATGAACCTGATTTTGTTCTTGTCATAATACGCCTTGATTACATCTTCAGTGGCGCTGGCCGGCGGAATTGGCGCAACGATGGCCTGGGCAACATTCTGCATGGTCAGCTGCTTGAGGCGGTCTGAACCCCATTCGTCGGTAGTGATGCCCTTGCGGCGCAGTTCGCGTTCGAATTCAACCGGAGTGATCTGCTGACGGTCTCTTTCAACGATAGCTTCTTTGGTAATCTGCGGGCGAATGTTGTTGGCCTGCGCATAAAGATCGACCAAAGTCATGGTGATCAGGCTTTCGAGAGCTCTTTCCTTGATCATGCCGCCGTAGAATTCCCTGATTCCTTCCGGCATCGCCGAAACCTGCTGATACTCAGGTGAATCTTTTACCGCACGCCACAGTGTTTTGACGTCGATTACACTGGTCAGAGAAGCTGTGGTGGTCGGATAAGAAATATGTGCCACCGGAAGGTGCACTTTGTCGAGCAGATGATTGGGTACAGCATTTTTCTGATCTGCAGCTCTGCGCTCGGCTTCTTCAGCCATTTTCTTGCGCTCTTCCTGGTTCTGAATCGCTCGGCTGGTCCCATAACCGATAACAAAAATAGAACCAACAAAAAGAATAACCGTTGCCCAGATGATCTCCTTGATATGAAGCCTGAGCCATCTCATTGACATGAAACTTGCATTGGCCATTATGCCGTCACCTCTTCAATCTGTCTTGATGCCCCAATTAGAGCATTTCTTCAAGCAAAGTCGTACTCTAAGGGATTGTGGATTATATCACCGCTATATAAGGCATGTCAAAATTCATTTATTTTCTATTTTTAATTGACAGCAAAACGGTGACTTGTTATCATTAAACTTAACTCATCTATCAGTTTAT
>CAZTHA010000124.1:0-10941 GCA_964613435.1 uncultured bacterium | reverse complement strand
GAAGTGACAACCATGCCTGGCATGCCTTCGATGCCGGACCCAGAGGCAAAAATTCGCGAAGCCTTCACTGCCAGTGCCTCCGCCGTTGTTACTGAACCAAAGACAACCGTAGTCGAAGAGAAAAAAAATCTTTCACCAGATCTTGAAATCAAAGACAGCGGTTGGACAAACGAAAAACCCTAAACCATCAGGAATCATTACTGACAGCCCTTCAGTTAAGGCTTTAACTGAAGGGCTTTTTATGTTATATTTGTTCACTTTCTTTTCCCGTTGCAGGAGGAACTTCAAATGTCTGAACTCAAACTCAATATCGGCTTTGACATTGGCTCGGTAAGCGTAAATGCCATTATCTGCGACGCCACCGGCGGGCTGATTGAAGAGATGCCATATTATCGCCATTTTGGCAGAACCATCGAGGTTTGCGCCAAAATCCTCGCCCAGGCCGAAAAAAAATACGGAACCGACAAGATTGTCAGGGTCGCATTTACCGGCACCCACGGGAAAGCCATTGCCGCTGAACTGGGCACCTATTTTGAAATAGAAACTACCGCCCAGACTCGCGGTCTTTACGCACTTATGCCCGAAGCCCGCACGGTAATTTCTATCGGCGGTCATGATTCTGCATTGCTGATCACTACGCCCTCCGATCAGGGCTTTATTCTCGATGACTTCAAACTGAACGAAGCCTGCGCCGCCGGCACCGGCAGTTTCATCGATCAGCAGGCCGAGCGCATCTATGCCGACTTTGAAGAATTCAATCAAATTGAAGACCCACAGCGCCGAATGGAAGCGATTCTGGTTAAATTTATGGAAGAAGGCCGCAAATCAGATTCGCCGGCCAGCGTTGCCTGTCGCTGCACCGTTTTCACCAAATCCGACATGATTCACCTGCAAAACAAGGGAATCCCGATAAAACATATCATTGCCGGTCTCCATGACGGAGTCGCCAAAAATTTCAAATCGACACTGATAAATAACCGCGAACTTCAGGAACCGGTTGCATTCATCGGTGGTTATGCCTCAAATCAGCTGGCAAGAGCTTCGTTTGAAAAAATCCTCGGCAAGAAAGTCGTTGCTCCTTCCCACTACACCAGTGTCGGCGCCCTGGGAACCATTCTCTCGGCCATCAGTCGCAATGAAGGCTGCGCCGTTACCGCCGAACAAATTTTAAACCTCAAGACCTCTGAAGCCTTTGCCGCTGTCAGAACCGAGCCACTCAAAATTGAAATGCACCCCTTCGCCGAATGTGGCGTTGCTGAAGGATTGGCTTCCAGCAAAGAAAAAGTCGACGCCTATATGGGTTATGACATTGGCTCGACGACCACTAAACTTGTTTTGATCACCCCCGAAGGCCGCATCCTTTACAAGCGCTATATCCCCACCGAAGGGCAACCGGTCATCGCAATCAAAAAAGCACTTAAAAATTGTATTGAAACAGTTGACGTTAAGCGCATCAACGTTCTCGGCGTCGGCACAACCGGTTCGGGCCGGGAAGTAGCCAATCTCTTCGTCGGTGCCGACGATGTGGTCAACGAAGTTACCGCCCATGCCCGCGGCACCACCTACTTTGAACCTGAAGTCGACACGATTTTTGAACTCGGCGGCCAGGACGCCAAATATACCTCGCTTGGCAACGGCTATGTCGTCGATTTCCGCATGAACAAGGTTTGCGCCGCCGGAACCGGCAGTTTTCTCGAAGAAACCGCCAACAAGCTTGGCATCAACATTGCTGGTGAATATGAAACTCTGGCAATGGCTGCGAAAGCCCCCTATCGCCTGACCGAGCGCTGCACCGTCTACATGGAATCTGATCTGATGTCTTATCTGCAGATGGGCGGCGCCGTCGAAGACCTGCTGGCAGGACTTTCCCAGGCTGTGGTTCACAACTATCTCAACCGCGTTGTCCAGGACGGAAAGATCGGCAACCGCATCAGCTTTCAGGGCGGGCCCTCACTCAACAAGTCGGTTGTCGCCGCCTTTGAAAGAATTGTCGGCAAGCCAATCATCACCCTGCCCCATCGCGAAGTAATGGGTGCCGTGGGTGCAGCCCTGCATGCCATGGACGAAATCAACGCGAAGAAAAAAGCTGGCAAAGCCTTTGAAACGAGATTCAGAGGCTGGGATGTCATCGAAAAACCCTTCCAGCACGAAGAAGAAATCTGTCTGCGCAATCCCAACTGCCATAACCAGTGTAAATTGCAGATTTATCGCGTCGGCGATGACGAAGCGATTTATGGCGGCGACTGCGGCATGTATGAATCACGCCAACAGGCAGAAAAAAGAGCGCCTGATTTCAACCGGGTTCGCCATGAGCTGTTTTTCAGACAAATCAAGGGCATGTATCGTGTTCTTGGCGATTCAGACGAGCAAAAGCCCGCCGGCAAGAAAATACTGGGAATCCCCAGAGCATTGGGCTTTCATCAGCTCGGCATTTTCTGGATTCACATGTTGACCCGCATGGGTTATGAAATCGTCATCAGCCCGGAAACGAACACTGAAATTGTTGACCGAGGCATCGCCGCCATGACTTGCGAAGCCTGTTTCCCGGTCAAGATTTCGCATGGGCATACTGCCACGCTCAAGAACCACTGCGATTATCTGTTCATGCCGATGATGATCGAAATGGAATCGTATCAGGGCAATAATGGCTTCTACTGTCCTTATGTCGAGGCCAACACTTACATGCTGATGTCGGCATTGCACCTTAAACCTGAAAAAGTCATCAAACCGGCAATCGTTTTCAAAAAGGGCCGCGAAGACATGGCCCTGCAATTTGCCGATGAATTCAAGCGCCTGGGCCTGCCGTTCAATCAGAGCGAGTTTTGCTCGGCCTATGACGAAGCACTCGCCGCCCTGAAAAAATTCGATCAGGAAATCAAACGAATTGGCAGTGAAATTCTCAAAAACCTTGGTGATCGCCGGGCAATCATCGTTGTCGGACGCCCTTACAGCGCTTATGATTCACGCACCAATCTCAACCTTTTTGCAACTTTCAGCCGACTGGGTATCCAGGCAATTCCCCAGGAATTCCTCGACCTCGAAGGCATCGATATCGAATCCGAATATCCCAACATGTATTGGGGCTTTGGCAACAAGATCCTGCAGGCGGCCAAATATATCAACCGCGATCCGCGCCTGTTCGGACTTTATCTGACCAGTTTCTCATGCGGCCCCGACTCTTTCGTGCTGCATTTCTTCAACCATGAAATGAATCGCACCGGTCGACCGTATCTTGAGCTCGAACTTGATGAGCATTCAGCCGGTGCCGGAGTTGAAACCCGCCTGCTGGCTTTCATCGACGCGATCAAGAACCAGACTCAGGTAACCGTTCTTACTGCCAAAGACGTTAATTTCATGCCGCGCAAATCCACTGCCCCATTGACCGAGCGCACCCTTTACCTTCCCTACATGGCGGAAGGTGCCCGCTGTCTGGCCGCTGCATTCAGAGCTGTGGGCTGCCGCGCTGAAGTAATGCCAACATACAGCAAAGCCGGCCTTGAATTCGGCAAAAAGCACACTTCCGGGAAAGAATGCTTTCCCTGCATCGTGACTACCGGCGACATGTTCGACGTCATCGATCGGCACATCGCCGAGGGCGCAAAGGTCAATGACGAACTGGCGTTCTTCATGCCGGAAACCGAGGGGCCATGCCGCTTTGGCCAATATACCCGTCTGCATCGCATTCTTCTCGACAAATACAAATATGTCGATGTTCCGATTCTTTCACCGAGTTCAGAAGACAGTTACCGCTTCAGCGGCTATTTCAGTGATAATCAGGCCCTGCAGTTCAGGCAGCTTGCCTGGCAGTCTGTAGTTTATTCTGACCTTATCGAGAAAGCCCTTTGGCGCATCCGCCCCTATGAAAAGGTTAAAGGAACTGCCGACAAGGTCTTTGAAGAAGCGATGAAACTCGGTATAGACGCCATAGAAGCCGGCGGCGGCCTCAAGCTCATCAAAGCTGCCAAACAGGCGGCCAAAGCCTTTAACCGCATCGAACGCATCGATGAAAAAAGGCCATTGATCGGCATCGTCGGTGAGATTTTCGTCAGAACCCATAAAGAAAGCAATCAGATGCTGGTCAAAGCACTGGAAGACCTTGGCTGCGAAACTTACACCAGCTCCGTTGCTGAATGGATCGAATACACGACCCACACCGGCATCGAAGACTCACGCTACGCACTGCGCAACCGCAAAAATCTCAATAACTACGGCGAACTTGCCAAATTCTGGCTGACTTCAAAATACCAGCGCATGGTCGCCAAATTCATCAGCTATCCGTTCAAAGACCTGCTGCATAACCGCTTAGATCACTCAACCGAACATATTCTGCATGAAGTCGACGGCATATTCTCGAACCACATCAATGGCGAAGCCATTCTCAGTATCGGCGGCGCAATAGCATTTGCTAAGGAAGGCTACAACGGCGTGGTCAACGCCATGCCATTCACCTGTATGCCCAGCACGATCGCCAGTTCGATTCTCAAGGTGCAGATGCGCAACAAGGCCCCCTATGTCGACATGATCTATGACGGCAGCATTCTGCCCAACCGCGAGACCAATCTCGCCACCTTTGCCTTTCAGGCCAAACAGAACCTCGAAAAGAACGGTCGCAAAAGCTAAATAATGCTTGCCGGCCTTTGAACCCGGAAGCCCCGGTCGGACGCGCAAAAAGCGCCATTCCCAGCGCGGCTGCAACGAAAAAATTCTCGTTAACCCGAGAATTTTTTCGTTTTGTCCGGGTAACTATTGATGACATTCCGGATTTTAATCCCGTCGAATTCGATGGGATTAAAAAGCATGCTGGCCTCAATAGTTTTATTCTAGCCGCACCAAATCATCCTTCCAGCAGGTTTCAAAATAAATCTAAATTGCATAGTTGACATTTTCGGCAAAATTGTTTAGTGTATTAGTAGAGCAGCACACTAAATCACAAAAACACTTTTGCGAAGGAGGAAATTATGCGATCCATTATACTGAAAGACCTTCTGCAGGCGAAACTGGGCATTCTCTTCGCCGTCGCCGTCGCCCTGGGACTATTCGTTCTGCATGGCGGCGACCATGACCTGATCTTTGGCATCAACTTCGGGGTCATAGCCCCATTATTCATGTGGATAATCTCCTACTACTCAATAACCCAGGAGAAAATACAGGGAACATATGACTTTCTCATGGGCCTTCCCATGAACAGAAAAAAGATCTGGCTAAGCAAAGCAATTGCAGCACTTTTGTCAGGAATCACCTGTTATCTCATTCTCTGGCTGATTTCGATAACAGCAGGAATGAAACCGATGCCTGAGACTTATGAAGTGTTTGACATAGAATTATCTCCATACCACCTGTTTTTCCTTTTACCATTGTTTGCATGGGCAATGGGTATGCTGGGCACAGTATTGCACGAAATCATCTCTGCTGTTTCCACGATCCTTATAGTATTGGTAGCCGGCTTTCAAGTTTTCCGTTTTGAGTTACTTGCAGGATCTCAAAATGTTGCCCGCACCAACTGGACACCATATCTATCGCTTGCAATAATACTGTTTCTAGCCTCTTCTTTCATTCATTTTTCACGCCAAAGCCAACCGGTTGGAAAAAAGCTGGCATGGTACAGTACTGCGCATCTATTGGGAATCATATTAATCTTCAGCCTCTCTACTTTGTCTCTCAATACCTACAATGAATGGGCAAATCGCAATATCATGCCCTATTTTTATCTCAGCCTCATGCCTACCAGTCAGAAGGGCAGTTACCTTCTTTTTGCGGACGGTAAAACTTCGAATTTCGATCTTATTGATAATAGAGACAGTTTCGATCTTCGTCTGTTCAATTCACAGAAAGCTAAAGCAGTTCCAATTGCCAAACGAAATTTTGGGAACTTTGCAATTTCGCCAAGTCTTAAATATGCCCTGTATGACACCAGTCTTGGCATGCTTGCTCCCGGCAAGGCAGAACTGGTTTTGCAAAATCTTGTTGATGGCAGTGAAATAGTTATAGATTCTTATGCTTCTCCCCTTGGATTCACCAGTCAAGACATGCCGGTCTATAATCGAATCGCTTATGCAAATCAACCTGAAAAACAGATTTCCCGCAATCTTCTCTTTGAAACCGGCCAACCTATGGTTCAGTCACTCTGGGTCTTCAATAGAGTGAATCACCAGGCAAAGCTGCTGGCAACCTTTACCCCTGACACAGATTTCTTTTCGAACTTTAATGCTTCATACAGCGTGATAATTGCAAAAAACCGCAACAACCTGTGGTTCATCGACCCAAATATTCCTGTGGTAAGCAAGCTCGATCTTGGTATCGAAAATCTCAGATCCTACTACATAAGCATGGATTACAAAGAACATGAAAACCTCATTCTCAGGGCCTCAAGACGTGATGACTACGAAAAGAAAACCTACTTTCTCATCAGTCCGCAAGGTAAGGTAAAGGATCTGGGCATCACCGATGGCAGGCTTATTTGTAGCCAAAGAGACGGTTTGTCGTTATTCTATCGCGCTTACGATAACCTCGGCGAAAACTCTGAAATTTTCTTCAACAGTCCGGAAACTGGCGAGAAAACCTGGCGAACCAAGGAAATGCACATTTCAAGCGCATGCTTTTCAAGATCGGGCAGATATCTTGCAACTCTAGGATGGATCAAAAGCGAAAAACCAACCAAATGGATATTTGAGATCACTGATCTTCATGATATGAATAAAACCTGGAGATTGGATCATATTCCGGTTTCAATTTGGCCATACAACGAAGACTCATTTGAATTCAGAGCCGGCAACGAGGTTTTCCGCTGTGAAAGCCCTGATTTCTCGAAAGCGCAGAGAATCTTCAATGTTCAAATGGTTATGGGAAGGGAGGAAACAGATGTTAAGAATTAATGAAAGTTCCCCTATACCTATCTATCTGCAAATCGTGGAGGAAATCAGACTGATGATACTTGGCAAAACCTTTGCAACTGATGATCGACTGCCATCAATTCGCCAGATTGCCGCGGATCTGAAAGTTAACCCCAACACCGTCGCCAAAGCCTTTCAGGAATTGGAAAACCGTGGCCTGATCTACTTCCGGCGCGGCCAGGGCGCTTTCGTGGCCAAAATCTCCGAGGAGGACCAGAAAATGAGAATTATCGAAGATCTTAACCGCAAATTCGGTCAGGTCATAAAAAGCGCCATGGAAATGGGGCTGGGTCATGATGAAATAAAAAAACTATTCGAAAAAGCGCTTATATCATGCGAAATCAAGGAGGGCAACTGATCATGTCGGCAATAAAATTCGAAAACATCAAAATGAGCTACGACGGCAAACTTGTTCTTGATCAGGTTTCAGCCAGCATCGAACAGGGCAGTTCAGTGTGCCTGCTTGGACTGAATGGCGCTGGCAAGACCACCCTGCTTGAAACATTGTATGGTCTCCGCCAGCCTGATTCCGGCACTCTTGAAATACTCGAGGCTGACCCAAACGCACAACCGGAGCTGGTAAAGCAAAAGGTAGCCTTCGTCAGTGAAACCTGCCACCTGTATCCCCAGATGAATGCAGTTCAACTAAGAGACTTCATGAAGCCAATGTATGAAAAGTGGAGCGATGAAGTTTTCAAACAGAAAACAGAACTTTTCAAAATTGACCTGAAAACCAAAGTTAAAGACCTGAGCAAGGGCAGTAAACACAAACTGATGCTGGCTCTGGCGCTGGCAATTCAACCAGAAGTAATGATACTTGACGAACCCCTGGCCGGTTTCGATCCCGCAGTGCGCGAAGAGGTCGTGCAAACAGTGATTAACAGCATCTGCGACCATAACATGACCATTCTCATTTCAACCCACCTGATCGATGAAGTGGCAAATGTCTGTGACAAGGTGCTGATTCTTCATCAGCAAAAATTCGTTCTCGACATGCCGACAGAGGAAATCGAAAAAACCTGCCGCCGTATCATCGTCGATCTCGAAGAAGAAATCAGCTTTGCACCAAAGAGTGAAAGCATTATCGGCTCATCTGTCATCGGCAAAAGACTGGAAATACTTGTAAAGGACTGTGACGACAGCAAAACCGAGGAAATACTCAAAGGCCTAAAAGTAAAAAGTTTCAAGGCTGAGAAACTTAGCCTTAAGGAACTGTTTCTTGGCTTAACCAAAAACTGAATCTGCGGTACAAAGTGCGACTGCCTCAAAGAGACAGCCGCGCTTTTTTTATTTCCGATATGTTTTTTTGCGAGACACAAATTATTTCTTAAGTTTTGTTAAGAAAACATCAACTTGTTCCGAAAGGGTTGATGGATTTGTTTGCCTCCTTATTTTTTCAGTCCGGGCTAGTTCCCGGATTTTTTTTTTGCGATCAATCGCGATCAATCGAGAGGTTTAACGCTATTGAGAATCTGGTTGAGATCCTTGCGCCAGAAAGCTTCCTGACTTTTGTTGCCCATGTACATAATCATGAGCCATCTGCCGACCGGAGTCAGAACCATGGTCAGACTGACCGATGTCTGACCGTTCTGGGCACTACCCTTCTGCATGGTTGCCGGCATGCCATTGACGGTAAATTCAAGCACTTCGCCATTTGGACTCAATGGGCCGACCGAATCAACGATAGAAGCCTCGGCTTCAGCGAGCGCATCGTTAAGCTGTTCATTTCGCAGAAGAGTGAACACGACCGCCACACCGCCATCCGGCGATTCAGAACTGATTATTCCCGACTGCATTTCGTTTTTCCAGGTATCGGGAATATAAAATTCAATTTTGCCATCGGCCATGGTCAAGTTGCGCCCAAAAGCCATCGAGCCGGAAATAAGGATCATCGCCAGCAGCACCAGTGTAAAGTTACGCCTCATAATGCCTCCTGATTGTCGAAAAGGTCAGAAAATTTCTGCCTGTGCAACGACATGAATAAAAAGAGTATAAATTTGCCAGCAGTCTTAAGTCAATCCGGACTGAATTTACGGTTTTAATTTTCCCTTGACATTGTACCCTCAACTGGTTATTCTCTTGTATTGTCAAGGGTGCCTGCGACAACCTTTTTTCACTCCAAACAGGCGCTATAAGAAATAAATATAAGGGAATGGAGATTGTATGGGTATTTTCCGCGTCTTTTCCGTATTGCTTGTTTTTTCCCTCCTTCTCAGTTTCACACCGGCATTCGCCGATGATGAACTGATTATCCACGGCCTGGTCAGCCAGGGCTATCTGAAATCTTCTGAAAACAACTACATGTCATATTCAGAAGATGGAACCAGCGAATTTCATGAAACCATCATCAATTTTCAGAAACAGATGGATGACAAAACGCGACTTGGCGTTCAGTTCATATCCAGAGACCTGGGCCAGGAAGGCAACCACCAGGTAAAAGTTGACTGGGCTTACGGCGACTATCGTTTCAACGACCGCTGGGGCCTGCGCCTGGGTCGGGTAAAAGTACCGTTCGGACTTTATAATAAATATCGTGACATCGATATGCTCAGAACTCCGGTAATGTTGCCAGCTACCGTATACATGGAAGACTATCGCCAGTATATTACAGCTTTCAATGGTGGAGCGGTTTACGCTAATCTGCCGGCCGGCAAGGGTGATTTTGAACTTGAATTTGCCTATGGCACCTCTGACATGGACCCGGATTCAGGGATCGTAAAAGATATCTTTCTACGCTATAACGCTGCCTACGCTGCAAATATTGATCGTGGCATCATCGGCAAGCTCGGCGCGCTCGGAGTTCCCGCAGCAGCAGCAACTGCCGCTGTAACCAAAGCCGGACATTTCGGTGACCCTGAACGGGACGGCAACGGCAAAGCCGGTTATGCTGCCAAGCTTCTCTGGAACACCCCGGTTGAGGGTTTGCGACTTAGTGGAACCAGAACTTTCGTCAATCTCAACATGGATGAAACCATGATGATTCAGCCGATTACGCAAACAGGTCTTCCAGCACCGATTCCAGCTACTCTTCTCAATGCCTATCAGGCAAACGTCGACATTAGATATCGCTTTTGGGTTGATATCGGTTCGTTCGAATACAATGTCAACAAATTCACCTTTGCCGGTGAATTCATGGCTGCCCACGGCAAACAAAACATCACTCAGACCAATAACAGTCTAAATACCAACGCAGCTCCTGGCATCCCAAATTCATTCACCAGCGTAGCTCAGACCAGCCAGGGAACTTACCTGCAGGCTGTTTACCGCCACAATTCCCGGCATGAATGGAGTCTTTACCGAGGCGAATTCTTTTTCGATCGCAACAATAAAAACTGGATGACCTGGCAGAAAGATACCTGCGCATCCTTCAGATACAACATCAATCCAAACTGGAGCGTCAAGCTTGAGCACCACTGGATGGATGGCGTTGCTCTTGTTCAGAAGAATCTCAATCCCAACGGCCTTGATCGCAAATGGAATCTGATTGCGTTCAAGACTACCTATAATTTCTAAGAGCGGGGAGGTAAAAGAATGATTAAGAAGTTATTTATCGGTTCAGTAGTATTTGTTTCGATTCTTCTCGCTTTAACCTTCGTTTCAGGTGTAAACGCAGATGAAGTAATTGTGATTGCCAACTCCGGCGTTTCGCAAAACGATATTTCCGCCAAAGATCTCGGCAATATGTTTCTTGGCAAGAAAAAATCATGGGATGGTGGCATGAAGGCAGTTCCCGTAACCCTTGAAAGTGGTCCGACCCATGAAAACTTTCTGAAAACCTACGTTAAGAAAAGCGCTTCGCAGTTCTCAACCTTCTGGAAACAGGCTATTTTCACCGGTCAGGGCATTCCGCCGAAATCTGTCGGCAGTGAAATTGATGCAGTGAAGTTCGTTAACGAAAATCCAGGAGCAGTAGGCTATATTCTGGCCTCTACCCCCCATGATGGCGTGAAGATACTTAATATCAAATAAGAGTCTGCTTGGCGACTAGAAGAAGGTAAAGAAAATGAAAGAAAATTTGGGGCAGCCTTCTCCAGACACCCAATCTTGACCA
>CAZTHA010000123.1:0-11026 GCA_964613435.1 uncultured bacterium | reverse complement strand
CCGGGGGCGTGGCCCCCTTTTTATACTTGAGATTTGCAGATGCTAAGAGGATTTCAGCTGATTCGAGGCTGGGAGCGCCAGCCTGGAGATTGAGAACCCTGAGAGGAAAATGAGCTCTGGAGGCTGATTTTGGAAAAAATCGTGATTTTGGCAGAATTTACTGGTTGGGGGGCGGGTCTCTCAGACGGCTGGCGGGGAGAGGGCGGGAAAATGCTGTTTTGTGAGGGTTTTGCTAAAAAAGCCGGATTTGGCGGGTTGTGAGGCCGGCTGGTGGTTGCTGCGGGTGACTGGTGGGAATTTTGGGCTGTTTGTGGCGCGGGCTGAAAAAGCTGAAACGGCCCACAGAGACGCGAACGGGCTGAAAACGTCGACCAGCCCCTTCCAGAGGACATGAGAGTTTTTAGAAGTGAGGAATGGGCTGAAATAACCTAGCTGGGTTTTATTTTCCATTGCTCCCTAAAGGCCGTCATTCTTGGCAGCGAAATCTTTTTTTTATTTCTTCTACAAAACTTTGCTGTGGTAAAGAAAAATACTCTTTTATATCCTTTTTTAGTTTTCTTTTGTTTGCTACAAGCCAATCAGAAATTGATTTTTCGAAACAACCTTGAACTGGCACTGGAAGTTCAGTATAAAGAAGACTTTTACCTTCGCAGACATTATATTTTTCATCCAAATAGAAGCTATAAAGGTTCGAAAAAACTAAATCGCTACCATTGGGCGCATTTGCAAGGGCAACTATATAATATTTTTGCTTGCATTTTATCTTAAAATTTCCCATTGGCGACATATTCAAAGGCGGCGCTAAAAATGTAAGATCAGAGGGAATTGTAACTTTCTTATTCAAAAATTTTAATGGCAACTGTTCTTTAATTTTCACATCAACTAAATGACCCGTTTTTGAAAAAAGAAAAACTTTATAATATGTTACATCCAAAAACCTAGGAATTTGAATGTTGCCATCATTTTCAATGTTTCTAAAAAACATCCTGACTTCACTAGAGTTCTCTTGACGATATGGATTCCTTAGCAGCTCAATCTGCAATTTGGCAGCAAAAAGTGATTGTCTGGATAAAAGGCTGAAAACTGTAATTAAAAGTATATTAAGTAAAATTTTTAGTATAAATTGCATTTCTAATTCTCCCTCCAGTCTGGGTAATCTTCTCCAGATACCGCTCTATCTGGCCACTCAGGCATAAAACATTTAGTGCCAGTCAAGCCATTAAAATCATAATTCTCATCATTATCTTCCCACAGGCCTTGAGTTGCATCATAATATGCTCTTGCGCGCCAGTCCCACTCAAAAATCTTAATCGGGAACCATGCGCCTTCAAAATATTCCATTTGCACAGGTTTTGCAAAAACGATTACATAAAATCTGGATTTAGCTTCATATTCTTTGGCGTGTGCTATTACATTCCCAGGCAAAATCTTTTTTTCCGCCAACACATATAAAGGAGCGTCATCAGCAATGATTTTAAGTTCAACCGAATCGCGAGGAGGAAGCACGAATTGACTATGTTCATTCAAAATGCCATAAAGCGGTGCATACGTATCTAACCAAAACTTAGAACCAGAAATTAATGAAGCTGTTGAGGCTATTGTTTTTAATCGTTCAACGATCTCTTTGTTCTCATCAAATTCAAATATTCTTTCATTGTCGCGAAGAATCAATTGAAAAAAGCCTGCGGCATAGGATGTGCTGGTTGGGTTATGATAGGTAGCAGATGCATTTACGCCGATTTGTGGAAAACCAATCAAATAAGAATCAGAACCATTTACTATTTGAATAGGATCACTTTTGGCAATGCTTACATTGTCAATGTAAGGGCGATCGTAAGGAAGTCTGAAAGGAATATTATTTTGATAATCGTCGATTGAATATTCTAAGGAACCAACCTTTTCTATTGTTTGGGGGTCAAAATCATACAAATAAAATGTAACACTTTGCATTGCCAGGTCTTCTTCTTCCAAATAGTTTACATGATATGTCTTGTGAGGATAACTCGACGTTACTGATTCTCTTATCAAAGGCTTTGGTAAATGCCATTTCACAGAAGGAAACACAACGTTAGAGCTATCATTTTCTGAACCACTAACAGCCTTATAGGACAATTGTATCTTTTGCCCCATATAAAATTGTTGGCTACCAATTGGTCTCCCGTTAACTAGTATTTGCACGATTAAGGACTTAACAAAAGCCAGCCAAGTAGTGTCAACCGTGTAATTTGCTACTAAATCACTCCTTAGCTCAGATAATTTCAAGAATCCGCTTGCTTGTCCTTTCACATTTCCAAGTGTGTTTGCTTGAAAAACAAATGGACGACCCTCTATTGAATTTTTAACCGGGTCAGGTGTTGGTGAATCTTGTTCGTAGGACCATAGAACCCGATCTATAGTCAAAGCAAATGACTTATCTAGCAGGTAAATGACGTTGCTGTCTGGCCCCTCCTCATAGACGATAACAGAACCTGACTGGCCCGAGGAACCATCGCCTTCATCAGATGAATAATCCGTTTCCAATGATCTTACAATGTATCTCAGGGTTTTGGTCGCACCTAAAGTAATAGTAAAGCTGGCCGGATCGACTTTTGTCTCTATGAGGTCAAACAGAGAAACTGCTTTAGCTGCCGTTTCTATTTTACCCAGCTGTATTTTGCCTGCAGAACCGAAATCCAGCATTGGTTCGACAACGACCTGGTAATCACACGGAGCTGACGGCTTTATTACCAGCTTTGTAGGAGCTTCAACTTCTTTTTCAATTTTAGTATCGGAAATCACTTCCCAGGCAAAATTAATAGAAGCTGAAACAGAAGCCCCCCCTGCCAGAGCCGGGCCGATAACAATAGGTGGCTTCAGACCCTCTTCAAGAGAATATTTTTCCAATTGTCTTTGTTTGTGGTGGAAATCAAATTCAAAAGATTCGATCTGATAGGTTCGGTATGCCAGCGCAATCGCCTTTTCCGGGAACAGACCTTTAACCTCTTTCAGTGGGCCTGCAGAAACCGCCCACAGGTCGGCTCTGACGGCAGGGAAAGTAAATATTGGCTCTTCGAATTCATCTTCAAAACCTTTATGGCGGCGCCGGAAATATTCTTCACCATCAGTCAGACGAACCGTGACTGTTGCCAATACTGTTGCTGCGCCAGCATCAGTAAAACCAATGCTTGCCGCGAGGCTGTCTTCATCATGGTTCGCGGTTGCGCAGCCATTCGGGGCAGTGGCAGAAAACCATTCTATCGGGTCTACTACAGCCTTAAGCCCATCATCGCCCCATTCGACCGGCTTGCCTGGCTTTTCGACTTTTTTGCCGTTGAGAGTAATGTTGAGAGATAACTCCTGCGATTTTTGTTTGCTGAGATCAAACACTTTTCTGGTTGGTGTAAGTGTGATGTCAACCGGATTTACGACAAAATCAACCCGGTCTTGCAAAGAAATGTCTTCGCCATCCTGTGGATTCTCGACCGTTAAACTGGCCACAAGAGACCACTTCCCAGGGCGGTTGAGTTCAATAAAAAATGGAGGTTTTTCTAAACCGTGGTGGTATTCCTTGCCATTCAAGCGCCATTGGATCGCTTTCCAGATTTTTGGGTCTTCATCGAAACTTGTTTTAACTTTCAAAGAGACATTAACAGGATAAGCCAACTCGTTAATCGGCGAGAATATTCGCAAGCCAGGTAATAAATCGACAGGCGCATTGTTTTGCGCCGAAATCATAAAGCTGTCGGCTGTATCTGATTCCTGCATTTTCATGAGAGCGGTACAGTTCATCGTATAACTGCCCGGGCCGTCTTCCGGGTTGAAAATATGCGAATAATCCTGCCCGGATACCGCTTTGGTTTTCCAGTCGTCGCCGCTATCGAGTGGAGCCTCATACCAACCAATACCCACAACCGACTCAACTTTGTAACCATCGAGCAGGTCAAGAGTATTGTCGGTCGCAGAAAGGATTCCACTGCCCATTTCCGGTGAAGGTTCAACTTCAGCGGAAAATGTAGTTACTGCGCCTTCATAGGTCGTTACCGGGCCAGCCGGATCTAAATTCAAGCTTAAAAGATTGTCCTCCCAGCTGAATATTGGCACAGAAGGCAAATCAGAGATAATCACTTTATCTGTGAAGTAGCCGGCAGCTTGGAAATGACCGCCCAGACACAGGGGGATTTCACTTACATTTTCCTCGGCTTCTGGTGTCTGGAAAGTAAAGGGTGAAACCTCTTCAAGCCATTCTTTTTTGCTGCCATGGCTCAGCATAGGCAGCACTTTGTTGATCGTAATAGGTGCGGATGCTGGCCAGAGAGACGATTGACAGATCAATATCGGGTTTGCAAGCTCACAATCCTCGGGATTGGCAATGAGTCGTTTCTGATCTTTAATGCTGAACTCAAAAGACTTTAGTGCGATATGACGGCTGGTCAGATATATAATGCCTGGTGGATACTTGTTGAATTCTGCTTTGGCTGTAATGGGATAATTGGCGAACAGAGCAGAGACAGAAGGTTTGAAGTCTGACGTGTATGTTTCGCCGGCTTCCTGCCATGTCAGCTTAATATCCAGCACCAGCTCTGCACACCCTGGCGCATTGGAGATAAGCCGCGTAGATGTGGCGCTCGGATTTTCGATTTTCGGTGAACCTTCAGAGGCGTGAATATGCCAGCTCAGTTTATCTACCGTCAATACCCCCGCGTTGCTGCTTCCCTCTGTTTTGTCAAAGCTGACGGGATATTGCTCACCTTCGACAAGAGCAACATCGCTGATATTGCTTATCACGGTATTTTCGATTGCGAATGAGCAGGAAGCGGCATGTTGGAGGTGCGGATCGGCAGAGTAAATATCTATCTTCCTGAATTTCACCTGGCTGACGTATTTGATGCCAACAACATCGTATTGGTACACAACCTCTTCGCCGGCGCTGTTAGTAGATTTCTTTTGAACCGTGATGGTGCATTCGGCAACGGCACCACCATTCATTGTGATAACCGGTTCCGTGGTCGAATGCCCACCGGAGCTGACCAGCCACTTTTCAGAAATTACATCTCCGGACCCAGAATAGATATATGAAAAGTTCAACAGGTTTCCTGCAAAAGCGTAGTGAGTTTGCGGAGAAAAGCTTAATTTATCAATATCATCACGACCTGCAGTTATCTTTCTGGCGATAAATGCCAGGTTCTGACTGGTAATGGTCTGGCCGGTTGCTGTTTTGAACCCGTATTCGGTGAATCTTGTGCCGGCAGCATTCTGATAAACTACTACGGTTAGTTGTCCAAGGGTTTTTATGCCGGGTAGAATCTTTTCAAGCGGTAAATCTATCTCTGATATTATTACCGCGTCAGCAGTTAATGGCAGGGTCGAAGTGTCATGCACGCCAACGGTAAAAAGCCACTCTTGTTTCGTTGTCTCGCCAGCCTGGTTGTTGATAGTTATCTCAGCGGTATGGGTGCCGATCGCCAGGAGACTGTCGGGTGTGGCGGGTGTTCGATAAGAGAGTTCGAATGCATTTGCGCTCTGCTTTATCAGAATGTTTTTGGTGTTAACCGTCTGGCCGTTTATAGCCAATGTTACTTCAGTCAGCTGGGTTTGCGAAAAAACCTCAATGCTAAAATCTGGAAACAGGCTGCCAGCTTCGCCTTTTGGGCGACAGTCGATAATTGCAAGAGCAGCATCAGCAACAAAATGCGCCGGAACAAGCAGCTTTTGGCCATCAAACATGATCTCGTGCTGTTCGATCTTTTTGCGGCAGGTTTCGTTTTGCGAGAAAGCGACCTGCCGGGCTGTAGACATTCGGTCGAGAAGAATCGTTTCAAAAGCCTCGGCTTCGTTACTGCTAAGACTGGTTTCGCCGTGCAGGGCGCGGAATTTGAGTAGTTTAGCGGCAGCAAGTGCGGTTGGAAGCCGATGTTCTGGAATCTGGTTTGCAACTCCGGTAAAATCTGTGGTTTTACCGGATAACAGCTCAATAACGGACTCAGGGAGATTGTTTATGTCAGTTGTTGCTGATTGTCCGACAAAATAACAAAACACAAGCAGAATGGTCAGAAAAACAGCATGGGCTCTCAAGTTTGATGACTTCATTCTCTTATCCTCTTTAACTTATTACCTGAACATCATAGCACTGCTGGCCGTTTGTGACAAATTTGTTTTCTGGGCTTTTTTCAGGAGGCCCCTTTAGGGGGCGGTGGGCAGGAAGCCTGGATCGAGGAAGAATAAGGCCTGCGTTCAATGTCCACGGGTCATGGCGGGAACTGACCAGGCAAAGTCTGGTCAGCTTGGATGACATTAAATGACATGGAGTCGCGTGAGCCGTGGCATTGCCGCGACCTGCGAAAGCCTGATCAGAAATCGGTGACTTTAATTTGGTCGATTAGATTTGAACAGTATATTGAACGCGCTCTGATAGAATTAAGAGGCAAAGGAGAACCAATTCGTGAAGATCTGGTTCGGCACCTGTCGCCTTTGGGGTGGGGACACATAAACCTCACTGGTGATTATGTCTGGAGCCTGAACAGGAATGTTTCTCAAGGAAATTTTAGACCACTAAGAATTCCTTAGCGTGCGTAAATTTCCGTTTGGTGTTGTGACCCCTTATTAGGCGGCAAGCGGCAAAGCAGAAAGCGTGACAGTTGGGAGGGCCGGGGAGGGGCCCGACTGGCGCGGTTTTTGCGCCGCGTTCACCCTGCGGTTCTCAGCCCCTTCGCCGGAGCTTGCGGGCGGTGGGCGAAGGCAACCAGCCATCCAATTCTTAAGAGGTGCCGCGACAAAACTCGCCTGGCGAGATTGGAGTGACACCACCGCTTTTTAGTTCATCAGTGCCGTAAGAGATTGAACGATAGAATCAGCATAGCCTTTCAACGTTTGATAGGCTGATTCGCTAACGTGCTTGCCGCGCTGAGCATTTAATTCATTTATAAAAGAATTGATATTGTTTAAAGACTTTGAATATTCACCGGCCTGGTAGTGTTTTGCATAGTTATCTAGTTTTACCTGAAGGCTGTTTAAAATCCCTTTATTAGATATAAGCAGGTTTAGTTGTGTATTTACAGCATTCAGAGAGCTGGCAATGCCGATTTTTTTTTGCACCTTAAAAGCTAGACTTTCCATAAGCTCCTTATCAACGCCACCAGCAACAATATCAGCACCAGCATGTATTGCGCAAGAATATAACCCACTAGAATAAGCTAATCCTGCAAATTCACTTGGAAAAGGCTCATTGTTTGGCCCTTTGACAAACCCGCCATATTGTCTTTCCATTTCAGAGTTCCAAGAAAAGGTCTTATCTCCATAAATTTGCCCGCTAAAACTTACTGTATTTTGTTTTGTAACAGGGTCGCTCTCAGCACCTAATCGCGTCTCTATAGCGTTTTCCGCACCAATTTGAGCTTCTATTTCCAAATCAAAAAAGCCATATTGACAGGCATAATAGGTATCACCGATCTTCCAAAACTCGATTAAACCAGGAGCAAAATCATTCCAAGTTTGTGGTTTTGCAGCCTTAATCCAACCAGCTAAACCAGGTTGCCTCATAGTATTTTGATTTAAAAACAAGGAATTTGCTGGCAAGTCGTGTAGGTTTAACTTAATATTCAAAAGTTCCGTTGAAGGACTATCTATCGGACAATTTAAGATATTTGAGCCGAAACATAAAGAAGTGGCAAGATAATGCCAAAAAAGAATTATTACTAATATTTTCAAATTGCGTTTCATCTTTTACCACCTACTCTTCAAAACTAAAAAGGACATAATTTAATGATGTTGGATCTGGTTGGTTTGTTGATGTATCAAGATAGTCGAAAACTTTCTCGAAATAACCCATGTAATTTGAATCAAGCTCACCGAATGTTGCATCAAAAGAATTATCTATTTCATTTACAGAATACCTATGGTTCAGGAAAGGCCACCAAAGATTGCTTGGATCAGGCTCCACTAGATCGGTAGAATGAATACTGCCAATAGCAACATATTTTGTACCATCCGCAATTAAAGCACCGTCAGGAAAGCCGGGTTTCAAATAGCCTATAACATCCTTTATATTTGCACCTTGAGATTCATTAATAGCCTTGAAAAAATGCGACCATTCCAGACACCAACCATCTTTAGTTGGTTCAGATAAAATTCTATCTATACCTCGTCTTGTTGATGCCGTTATCTCATCAACAGAGTATTTATAACCATTAGCCCCTAAATGATTGTATATTTTATCAAGATTTTGAGCTAACACTTCATCCTTTGTTTTTGTAGAATCAAAGCCATTTATAAATTGACTTGAAAAATCAACTATCTCTAAATAAAGTGTTGGAATCTCTTCTGCATAAAAATTACCGCCCGACGTTGAAGCCCCCACTCTGAATAAACCACTTAAAATAGGTTTCTCCCAGGTTGTATAAACCTTTATGAAATTACCGGCCTTTGGAATTCTTTGATTGCTTAAAATCTGACCGTCTTTCTTGAAAGTCCAGTTTATTTCCAGGTTGAAAATACCAACAAAATCAGGAAGCGCATTTGTTGACTCTAACTCAAAAATAGTTGGCCAAGCGGTTGGATTAAAAGTTGTTGCAGGAAAAGTTATTGTTTGCTGAAAACTATTTTCACCGTAAATCGTTGCAATTGCTTCGACTTCAATTGAACCAGGGTTGGTTGTTGCTTTAAAATCATCAACTTTTACAGAAAGCTTGATTTTACTTGAGTTGCCATTTAACGATACCGCATCGTTTCTTACATAGCTTATAGGCCAATTGTTGGATTCCGTTATTTCACCAGTAGCAGAATCTATACCACCAGCCCATTGAGTTGGCTCCAAAAATTTATCACCAACCGCGCCGCTTTTATATGTTTCCTTACGATCATAAAGACGATTTCTATTATCTAACCCTGAGCCTGAGAGAAAATCAAGACCAATAACTTTTATAACTGGTTTTGGGTCTTCAATGGTGATGGTTATTGAATCTGAGACAATATCGCCAACCGAAGCTGCTCTAAGGTTGCTGCTTTGCGCCCTTATTGAAGCAGGTAATGGACTGCCAACAATACCTTGTAAAGTAATAGTATGAGTGCCTGGTGAAAGTGTAGAGTTGATAGTATCAAGAGTGTCTACAGCAAAAGTGCCATCAATACTACTTATCCATTCAATATTGGTAATGTTGCCAACTTGCGAGCCAGTAAAGTTTATCAATTGCCCCGACTCAAAAATGTCGTTATCATTTGGTGTTAAAATTTCCAGAGCACCTTCAACAGAGGCTGTTTTTGCCAGCCAATTGAATACATTTATTGCAAAAATTCTGTTCTCAGTGCCGGCAAGTTCTGCTTTTGCAAAGCCGTCATTCGCAAAGCAGTTGCTATCGCAACTAATAACAACACGCCCAGCGCCGTAATTTTTGGCAACAATCAAAGGGTAACCTTCGGGAGTAATAGGATAATCGCGGGGACTGCTCGTAGTTGGATGAGTCTTTACCCCTGCTTCAATCTGGAGACTTTTTGGTCTTATATGGCTGGAACCAAGCAATAGCACTTGGTTAACATTTTTAAATATGGCATGATCAGCGTTGGAAAAGGAAGAATAGCCATAAAGCGGTGCCCTCTTGAAAATCGGCTGGGAAGGGTATGTCTGATAAAAATTTATGAAGTCAAAGACATAAGCGTTCCAATCATAAGGAAGAAAATATGGAGAAACGTAACCATTTTCATAAACAGGTATGTAATCAATCACGTTAGAGGACAAAGTCGCACCGAACATTTCAGCGATATCATTATATTTTGAGAGCTCGGAAAAAACCCAGTCGCCGGAGAAAAAGAAGCCTTTTCCAGAGGCAATAAAATTAAGAATCTTCGTTTTATCCTGCAATGAAAGTGGTCTGTCATTTGGGCTGACAAACGGAGTGCCAAGACTGTCTATAATAGCCAGAACATCAATGTCTGAAAGATCCTGCAGAGGTTGGTCGTTATTTTGAACAAGAACTTCATAGCCTTCATTTTCAAGGGACAGACGCAGGTCAGAAGTGAAGTTTATCCATTGATTGTTCAGTCTTGTGAAAAACAGAATCGTTTTTCCATTAGGCGATAAACTAGCTCTGACAGAGGCTTTAATACGATTGTTTGCTGCTGGAAACATCTGAGAAGTAAGCCAATAAGAATTTGTGGCAATACTACCGTCGCCATCAATGTCTGGAGCTGACAGCATTTTGTCGGCTTCTTCTTTTGTCAGAATTATGCCTTCCTTCATTGAAGGAGCAATATTTCCAGATGAACCGCCGCTGAATATTCCGTTGATGTTTTTATCACAGGCTGTGAAAACAGTTATGACAAGCATTAAAGCAAGTAGCATAATTGCTTTTCTTGCAGATACAGGAAATGAAGTTTTCATCTCTTTCCCTCTCACATATTTAATTTTCAGAACGATTGTAGGTAATAAGGGCCAGTAAAGTCAACTCGAAAATGCTTTTCAACTCATATTTTGTGGTCAGAACTATACCACTAAAGTTTCTTTTCGAGAGGTTTTGGTGGGAGGGCGACTCCTAGTTGGAGGCCCCTGGGGGCCGGTGGGAGGGATTGCGCCATTCTGGCTCAGAACCAACTTGTTTAGAGACGTTTTCGGCACACGACCCAATGTCCAGACTGCTCGGCGACTGGCAACCTGCGGCGCGGGCGATCGGATAAATCGGGCGGATGACGGGAAGTGACAACTCGGCCGGGCAGTCGGGCATTGTTGCGACCTGCGGAAAGCCCGCAAGGGCTTTCCGGGAGCTGGGCTGGTGCGAGGCGGCGAAGCTGCCGAAGCGCGGCCCTGCTCGACAGGACGCTGGTCGTGTGCCGTCTTAGGGCGGTAGGCGCGATAGCGGCGTGCGGCTCATCATTACCCCTGGCAAGTTTGCATAACACACTTGTTATGTAAAGCCGGACCTGCCGGGTTCCCGGCAGGCAGAGGCCGGAGAGGGGCGATGTAAAGGGCCAAGTCTGATAATTTATAATTATCAGACAGCGACCAAAGCAATTATCGTGACGGCACGATGCCGGCGCGATAATTGCGGTAGCGGTTTGCCCG
>CAZTHA010000122.1:0-11078 GCA_964613435.1 uncultured bacterium | reverse complement strand
GCCCTTTCCCGACCAGCCGGAAGGCAAGATACTCCTTTGAGCGCTGAGAGGCCGGTTCTTTGTATATTTCACCCTCATAAATTTTTGGTCGGGAAGCTGAATAGAATAAGTATAAAACAATAGCCGAAAGAAGAATTAAAACTACTGAAAACAATTTCAGGTGATGGTTTGGTTTGTCTGCAGAATATTTTGGAGCTTCCATAATACTTCTTTCTTATGCAAGATTTGAATTTTAAATCAAACGCTTAATCGTATTTAAGCAATTTAAAAATTCCCGGTTTAACCAGCTGGATGATAAGCCCAAACATAATACCGGCGACGTCAGGAATCAGATCGCGAGCCCGGCAATGGCCGTTTCCTGTATACCATTGCGCAAATTCGACGTATGCACCCATTAGAAGGGTTATAATCCCGGCCAACAACAGCTTTTTCCAGGTTGTATCACCCAACTGAATGCAGGTCATGAGGTAAAAAACGGCGAAAAGAACTATGTGACGGTAATTCTTTAATGAAACAAAAAACAGTGAAGAGTTAATTTCCAGGTCGACAACACCAGGTTTGAAAGAAAAGCCAACGCTGAGAGGAAAATACGCCACAGCGATCAGAAGCAAGGCAACGTAAGCCCGGCGCGACCCTCGCAATGCCATAACAATAAGAATCAGATTAATCAGGAAAAGAAAGGTTTTAAAAATCAATTTTCGCTCTTTTCCTTTGCAAAAATTTTAGAGAATCAGCATTAAGTTTCACAAGCTTGGCTCAGGCGTGACTGGATATCTTGTGGCGCCTGGCGATTTCTGCATAATTTTTTGCGGATGCCAGAATTTTCTTTTTGGCCTCTTCGCCAACTTCACCTTTGATTTTGGCAGGCAGGCCAACGACAAGTGAACCGGGGGGAACGATCTGGTTTTCCTTTACCAGCGCACCGGCACCAACAATCGAACCATCGCCGATAACCGCCCCTGAAAGAACTATTGCGCCCATTCCAATCAAACAGTCATCGCCAATAGTGCAGGCATGTATCAAAGCTTTATGGCCAATGGTGACGTTTTTTCCTATTTTGACAAAACCCGAATCTTCGCCTTCACCATGGGCAAAATCGACATGGACCACTGAAGAGTCCTGAATATTGGTATTATCGCCAATTTCAATCCAGTTAATGTCGCCTCTGATTATCGTTCCATGCCAGATGCTGACGTTTTCACCCATTTTCACCCGGCCGATTATTTCAGTTGCCGGGGCAATGAAACATGAATCAGGAACCTGCGGGTAAAAGTTTTCAAAATTTCTTAACATGGCATTTCTCCATACATAATTTTACTGGTGACGGGCAAAATTATCCCGTTGGCAAAAACAGCAAATGATTTGTTTTTTAGCGTTTTTAATCCTACACCAGCATTTAAATTTTTCTCAATTTATGTTATACTGATTTCGCTATGAAGTTAAAGCAGATTTTTGCCGATGAAAGAATTGGATATGCAATCTGAAAACTTCTGGTCAAAAAATAGCGGGCAAAAACACTTTGATGAAGCTCTGATTCTTGAGGCTGAAGGTAAAACCACCGAGGCCGTAGAAGCTTATCAAAAGTCAGTTAGTTGTTGGCCCAAACATGGTCAGGCCCAATACAATCTGGGCGTGGCTCTGGCGACTTTGGGCAAGCTTGACCAGGCTATCAGAGCCTGGAAAAGAGCGATCTGGATAGATCCGGCTTTCAGACTTGAATTGATCAATGCTTTTGATATTGAAGATGAGCAAAGAGAAGATGTTATCTTCGAGCCTGACGTATCCTGTTATGCTCGAGCAGCCTGATTAAAGGAGCAAACCCATGACATACTGCTGGGAAGTCTACAACAATTCAAAATGTGAAACCTGTAAACATTATCAGGATTTTCTCAACGGAACTCTGGATATTGAAAAAGTTAAAGACATCGTCGTCGTCGACGAAGATTAGAAATCTGATCGTTTCTTCAGTTTTCTGAATTTCGACGCATTATCCAGGGTCTGAAAACCCTATCGACAACTGAAAATTTGCTGAAATAACCTTCATCGAGAGATGGCTGGTTTGATTGCCATGGCTTGAATTCCTGCCGCGGTCCTTCCAGTAGTGCCATGTTTCGCTGACGCTCTATCTGCAGTAGCAGTGTTTGTTCAGCATAGGCTTTTTCCATGCCGTTGAGCTTGGCTTCGAGAGTTTCCATTTTTCTGGCCATGTTTTTCAACAAGGCCTGGTTAGCCGCGAGAATCTGCCCAATATCGATGGCGACATCGCAACTTGGTGACAGCGCTTGAGTGGTTTCGTTGTTTCCGTCTCTAACTTCGGTTTCGTTTTCATTCAGTTTGATTTCAACTTTCATCGCCAATTCACCTGTTAATCTTGAATTTATAGACACTATCGACCGGATTTGCGATTTTTTTAACCGCCATTTGGTTGTTAGGTCCTGGCGTTTATGATATAAATTTCTATATGGATGGAATAAAACTGCCGTTGATATTGCTTGTTATCGTCATTGCGGTCACCGCTTTTCTTTACAACCCCTTCGCCGGGAAAAAGAAAACCGGGTTAGACAAACCGCCCAAAAAGGTGGTCAGCGAACAGCCCTCGCCGTCAGACAATCTCGAAGAAGCGCAGCAGGCTTTTGCCAAACAAAATTTTCAGAAAGTCGTTGAACTTATTGGCAATCAGAGAGATAGCAGCGATTTTGAAATTCAACGTATGCTTGCCTATTCTTTTGCCGGCCTGAAAAGGTTCGATGAAGCAATTATCGCCTTCGAAAAAACTCTCGAACAGCGCAAAATACCAGAAAACGGCTATGCACTGGCCTATCTTTATGAAATCACCGGGCGAGTGAACGTTGCCAAGCTTCTTTACGAAGAACTGGTGAAAATCGAGCTTCCGCCCAAAATGCTCAAAGGCGTTTACGAAGGTCTTTCCCGCACATCGGTTTTTGCCAACGACACCAAGGCCGCGATCAAATACAACATGGAAATGGTTAAACGCTACCCCGATTCGCCGGAAGGTTTTGTCGCCCTTTTCAAAATAATGCGCAACACCGGCATGACCAAAGGCCTTGACAAGCTCGTCTCCCACGGCGATAAATACCATACGGGCAACTTCGAATATAACTTCTGGATCGGAGTTCTTTACTTTGAAACCGGAAATTTCGATAATTCTTTGCAGCGCTTCAATAGCTGCATTAAAATCGACCCGGCCAACTCGACGCCCTACTACTATTCATACCGGATTCTCAAGCGGCAGAAAAACATTGAGAAAGCACTTGCCGATCTTGAAAAATACCATAAACTCAATCCCCTGTTGCCGCATATATTTTTCGAGGCAGCGATAGATGCCAAAAACGAAGGTCGCCTCGACCTTGCCTACAAATTTATCAGATCTTCTTATACCATGGATCGCACACTTCTGGGCCGCGACGACAAAGGCACGATGCGCGCCATTGAAAAGATGATCAAGAAAAACGGTTCTCACCTCGATAAAAAGTTTCTCAGCGCTTTCATCAACTACATCAATGGCGACCACAAACTGGCCCACGATCAGGTTCGCCACTTGCTTAACGAGCTTAAGGGCACTGAGCTTGAAACCGATGCCAGGCGAATAATTCGTGAATGTGAATTGCTCGATCGCCAGGAACAAGATTACCAGGGCTATCTCGCCAGGCTTGAACGGCAAAAAAGACTTGAGCAACAAGCAATGATGCAGGCCGGCAATGCAAGCCAGGTCAATGAGTTTGAGAAAGAAACTGAAGCAGAACTGATAATGCGTAAGGCCATGGTCAACCCCAACGACCTGCGAATGCAGTATTTTGCCGGGCTACAGCTCGCCCGCATCGGTGCTATTGAAGACGCCAAAAGATTTTTCAACAATGCCATGCGCCTTAATCCCAACATTCTCGAAGTCAATTATTCGATGGCCAAAATTCTCATGTTTCAGGAACAGAATCGCCGGGCCAGACAATACATCGATCAGGCGCTGAAAATTAACCCGAACAACAGTCAGGCTCTTTCGATGTCGGCTTCTTTGCACCTGAAGGAACGGGACTATTCCCGGGCCTTTTCCGATGCCGAAGGTGCGCTCAAATCAAACCCCAACAATGGCGAGGCGCGACTTGTGCTCGCTGAAATCGCAATACGCAACAATGAATTCAACAAAGCCAGACAGGAAATAAACATGGGTCTCGAGGTCGAAACAGACCCGGAAAGGCGCGACCGCCTGACGCGCCTGAAAAAGAATCTGCCCGCCTACTGATTCTTCTTTACTTCATCCCAGTATTTATCAAGCTCAGCAAGAGATTTTCCCGAGAAATCTCCGCCGACCATTTCCTCGACCTTCTCAAAACGGCCGACAAATTTTTCCGAGGCCTTTTTCAGGCATTCTTCCGCATCGATACCACGCAACCTGGTTAGATTTACCACAGAAAACAGCAAATCGCCGACTTCTTCAGAAACCTTTTCCGGATCAGCATTATCGCTAACCATCAATTCATGGATTTCATTTACTTCTTCCTGAACTTTCCTGAACGCCTCGTCGGCATCCGGAAAGTCGAAACCAACGCTTGCGGCTTCGGCCTGAACTTTCTCGGTGAGTCTTATGGCCGAGGGAAAGCGTAACGCCTCTTTCATGCGGTTAGCGATCTTTTTTCGCTCAGCCTTTTCTTTAACTTTCAGTTCGCCCCACATTTCCAGAACCTTTTCCGGGTTAATGCCTCTTTCGGCCTCTCCAAAGACATGGGGATGACGGGAAACCAGCTTGTCACTTATTCCCCTGGCGACATCCTCAAGAGTGAATGTGCCGTTTTCGCTGCCTATCTGGGCGTTGAAAACAATCAGCATCAGAAGATCGCCGAGCTCTTCGACCATATGAAGAACATCTTCACTTTCAATTGCTTCGATAGCCTCTTCAGATTCTTCACGAATGTATTTTGCGAGGGTTTTGTGGGTCTGTTTGCGGTCCCATGAACAGCCACCATCTTCACTTCTCAATTTCTGCATGATTTCAACGAGACGAATAACTTCTGCTGCAATATTTTGTTTATTGAGTTTCATTTTTTATTCCTGCATTTTCAAGCTGTGAAACAAATCCTTTATTTCATCTGTATTCTTGACCACAAAATCTGCATATTCAAGATATTTTTTTCGACGCTCGACAAACAACCGACTAATTTCTTCCGAAGATTTACCGATGACAAGGGGCCTTTCTTCAGGCCTTAAAGAAAGGCGTTCCATAATCTTAACGAAATCGGTGTCGAGAAAAACTATCTTCTGATCCCCGATCAGCTTTCGATTTTGTTCATTCAGCAACAGTCCGCCCCCGGATGCTATTATGGAATCGCTCGGAGAATGTCGCAAAATGTCGGCAAAAACCTCGCTTTCCTTCTTGCGAAAGCCAGACTCTTTTATCTCGGCAAAAATTTCCGGGATCGTTTTGTTTGTGCGCCGCACTATTTCTTCATCGCAATCAATGAAAAAACAGCCGAAAAATTCGGCAATTTCTTTGCCGGCCGTGGTTTTTCCGGCAGCCATAAACCCTGTAATTATTATTTGCGGCATTCGTGAAAATAAAAAAGGGGCTGAAAAACAGCCCCTTTCTACAGTTCTTTAATAATCAGCGAACCGGAACGACCCCAGAAGGGAATACCGGCATCGAAGGTGAATTCTGACCATTCACAGGAATTTCCGGTTTAACTGGAGGAACCAAACCCGAGCCATTGGGGTTTCCAAAGTTACCATTGTTATTATTGAAGGGATTGTAGTTGCTGTTGTTGTTATTGCCGTAGGTTCCGTAACCGGGCATCTGTCCGCCGGCATTGCCAAGCACATTGCGAATAATGACCATCAGCTGGCGGATTCTTTCTTCAACTGCGCGACGTTCGTTCATAACCAAATAGAATTTGATTTTGCTGATTCGCTTGTCAATTTCGCCGACCAGTGTGCTGTAGCCCGGGTCTACCTGAGCTTTGCGCAAGGCTGACTGGGAATTATTAAGATGACCGATGGCAGAAACGTTGTCCATTATTGACTGGGACATTGCTGAGCGACACATCTGCAAATCGGTATAGACCAGCCACAGAAGAGATACAACCGCCTTGTCATCAGGATTAACCTGACCATAGCTGCTGCTCTGACCATAGCTGTTGCCTTGATTGTAATCATTGCCGTAATTGGGATTTCCGGCGTATGCAGCGCCAGACATCAATAAAAGGACTGCTAGAAGCCCGATTGTTAACTTTTTCATGAAAATTCCTCCAGATGAAAAACTTACCTATAAAATATAACATTATTTAGAGAAAGCCGTAAGGGTACAACAAAAATTTCTTCTGTTTTAGTAACTTTTCGGTTATTTTATTAGTGTCGATCAACGGCTAAAGCTGATCATATTTGGCATAAACCTGTATTAGAAGCTTCTTTAGACAACGCATAAAAAGTTTCTGAGCTGGCATGACCATTTACAAATCGGCATTAACTTTTCGAGGTGAAAATATTAACCGACGTTCAGGAAAAATCAAGACCAGAGTTTTTGCGCTGCTGCTCATGATTATGAGTTGCGGTATCGGTATTTCAGCTTTTCGCTCTCTTGGCCGCGAATTTTCGGGCTTTCTCATCCGCAAAACCTTTGCTACCGGCGCAACAACCAATCAATACTGGCTCTTTCTATTGCCTCAGTCAGAACTGGCAAGTAATTCCGGTGAAGCGGCGGTTCTTAGCACCATGACTCCAGACCAGCAGGCAGAGTATGAAGGTGATTTGCAACGAGTCGGTGTATCTGCAATAGTTTACAATGAAGCACGACCGCTAAACCGCATTGAAAAAGGGTCTTTTTCTCCTTATATCAGCGTCGAGAACCAAACCTACATTGACCTGGGATTGAATTGGCTACTGTTTGCCCTTGCCGGACTAGCTCTGAGCATCTGGATGTATTTTCAGACCCTGAAGAAAATCCCCGGGGAAACAGATTCAGAGGATATCGAAATTTAGAGACACCCAGCTGTGCAGAATCTGATCATTGTATAAAAAAGACACAGCTGTCAGTTCCTTGTCTTGATCGCCATTCCTGACCCTTGCTATTTTTTTGGGCACCGTGATCGTTACAAACCCTGATTTAAAAAGGGTTTAAAAAAAACACCCCGACTGCCGATAGATATTACAGGCCATTGGCACGATTATTGCATACACATAGAATGAGTTACACTTCCGTTCTGACGGGTGGTAAAAAATTATGCAGGAAAACACAAACAGCAAAACCTATAAAGATTATGTCCTTGTCAGAGTTGATGAAAAATCAAAACTTCAAGTCTGGGTTAAACTTCCCCCCACAGGAAAGTAATTAACGCATTTCACTCTCAAGCCAAAAGCCGGGTTGTTTCAATTTAATCGAAACAGCCCGGCTTTTCTTGGGGCAAAAAAGTAGGCCAAATTATTTCCCCGGGGACTTATCAGGGAAACTATGGCAAAATAAAAAACGGCCATCGAATCCCAATATTATGGATTGATGGCCGCTTCTTTCAGCTGAGAGAATTCAGTTTTTCAGATATCGGAATGGATTGCGGACATTGCCGCCCCGGCGAACTTCAAAATGCAGGTGCGAACCGGTGGCAACGCCTGTGCTGCCAACACTGCCAATTTTCTGGCCGACATTCACCATCTGACCGCTTTTAACACTGACCCTTGAGCAGTGTGCATAAACAGTTTCAAGATCATCGCCATGATCAATGATGATAACCATACCGTAGCCGCGTTTCCAGCCGGAGTAAGTTACTTTACCGGCCATTGCTGCCATGATGGGGGTTCCTTTTCTGGCGACGATGTCGATTCCCGAATGGAAATGCCAGGATTTGGTTTTCGGGTGTTTTCTTTTACCGAAAAGAGAACTGATTCGACCCATTACCGGGCGGATCAGGGTTTTGCTGGACTTGTCGAGAGCAGCAGTGTTGTTTTTCTTAACCTTATTCCAATCGGAGTCTTTGAGCTTCTTGACAACTTTGAGTGAATAGGTCTTGACCGAACCGGCATCGCTGAGTTCTGGTCCGAGGGTGTCGAAGAAAATGTTCTTATCTTCAATAGGAGCTTTTTCAATTTTTCCGGCCCGGGAAAATTTTTCAGGCTGACAGATGAGCATTCCTTCTGAAAGCAGACCACCGGTCACTGGAAAAGCATGTAGATTCTGTACACCTGTCAACAAGACCATCATAAAGAAAAATGCTTTGCAAAGTCTTTTGACTACGGGTTTGTTTACCATTCAGTTTCTCTTTCAACTAGCATTTACAAGGTGCATTATTTATAACCGATCGAAAAACGATTGTCAAGCATCCTGTTGAGTCGGACCAATCTGAAATTTTTTGTTTTTTGCATGAATTTTTATGGCAATCGATTTTAAATATTGAAAGTAAAGGGCTTTTGCATATATTATAAGTGAGCCAGACAGATCCAATGTACGGCCTGAATCTATAGCAATTAGATCCAGTAATCAATAAAACTACAGGTGATACTCATGTGGGATTATACAAAATCGGTAATGGATCACTTCACCAACCCCCGCAATGTCGGAAAGATAGATAACGCTGACGGAATCGGCGAAGTTGGTTCCCTTGCCTGCGGCGACGCTCTCAAACTATATTTGAAAATCAATCCGGAAACCGGTCTGATTGAAGAGGCCAAGTTTCAGACCTTTGGCTGCGCCAGTGCCATCGCCAGCGCCTCGGCTTTAACTGAGATCATCAAAGGCAAGAAGCTCGATGAAGCCATGAAAGTTACCAATGACGACATTGCCCGATTTCTCGGCGGCCTTCCCGAACAGAAGATGCATTGTTCGGTTCTGGGCAAAGAAGCTCTTGAAGCAGCCATTGCCAATTATCGGGGTGAAAAGATCGTTGAACACGAAGAAGCGCCGGTCATTTGCAAATGCTTCTGGGTCGACGAGCATAAAATCAGACAGGTCATCGAAGAAAACAAGCTGACCACCGTAGAAGAAGTTACGCACTACACCAAAGCCGGTGGCGGTTGCGGCGGATGCATTCCTGACATTCAGAGAATCCTCGATGAAATGAAGGGGTCTGCCGCCAAAGCCACTGTTGAAGAGAAGCCGGCCATGACCAACCTGCAAAAAATCAAGTTGATCAGTGAAACCATCGAAAAGAAGATTGCTCCGATGCTTCGCATGGATGGCGGAGACATCGAACTGGTGGATGTTGATGGCAAAAATGTCATCGTAAAACTTAGAGGAGCTTGTGCCGGCTGCGCAGGAGCGAAGGCCACCCTGCAGAACCTGGTTCAGGAAACCCTGAGGAAGGAAGTTTCCCCAGACATTTATATAATCGAGGCAAGCAAATGAACGAAGTTAAGCAGGTGTATCTCGACAACAATGCCACCTGCATGGTTTCCCCGGGAGTTCGCGAAGCCATGCTTCCATTTTTCGGGGAGCTCTACGGCAACCCCAGCTCGATGCACACATTTGGCGGACGGGTAGCATCGCATGTAACCGAAGCCAGAGAGAAAGTCGCAGCTCTTCTCAATGTGCATCCCGACGAAATAGTTTTTACCTCATGCGGAACCGAAGCGGACAATCACGCTCTACGCGGTGTTCTTGAGGCGAATAAAGACAAAAAACACGTTGTAACCACCAAAGTGGAACATCCGGCTGTGCTCAACGTGGCCAGATATCTTGCCAAGAAAGGCTACCGTGTCACTGAATTACCGGTAAGCAAACAGGGCGATCTTGACCTCGACCAGCTCCGTGAGGCCCTGACACCCGACACTGCCATCCTTTCAGTCATGGCTGCCAATAACGAAACCGGTACTCTTTTTCCGATTGAGGAAATTGGGGCGATTGCCCGTGAAAAAGGTGTTATCTTCCATACCGATGCAGTACAAGCTGTCGGCAAGATCCCCCTTGATCTGAAAAAAGCTCCGGTTGATCTGCTCTCCCTTTCTGGGCACAAGCTTCACACCCCCAAGGGCATTGGTGCCATGTATATTCGCAAAGGCACAAGAATTTCGCCCTTCCTGATCGGTGGCCACCAGGAAAACGGTCGCCGGGCCGGCACAGAAAACGTTCCGTATATCATTGGCCTTGGCAAAGCATGTGAAGAAGCAATGCGCGACATTTTCGACGAGAACAACCGCATTCGCAAATTGCGTGACAAGCTTGAAACAAGTCTGATTGAAAAGATATCGCATACGCATATCAATGGAAACCCGCGCTGGCGGCTTCCCAATACCACCAATATCGGCTTTGAATTCATCGAAGGTGAAGCAATTCTTCTGCATCTGAGTGCAGCCGGAATAGCTGCCAGCTCAGGCTCAGCCTGCACAAGCGGCAGCCTGGAACCTTCCCATGTTCTTATGGCAATGCAGGTTCCCTTTTCATACGCGCATGGATCGGTCAGATTCTCTCTTTCAAAATTTACAACCGAAGAAGAGATCGACTACGTAATCGAAGTGGTGCCCCCGATCATTCAAAAACTTCGGGAAATGTCGCCCTTTTACGATCCTAACAAGTAAAAGTCAGTTAAAAAAAGGCTGCCTCAAATCTGAGGCGGCCTTTTTTCATGTTCGGGCCGGAAATTTCTTGAGCATTTCCAGCTGAATGTTTTCAGGCACCAGGCCTTTAACTTCACCGCCATATCTCGCCACTTCCTTGGCGATGCTCGAACTCAGGAAGGAAAATTTCGGAGAAGACATGAGAAAAACCGTCTCAACTTCTGGTGAAAGGCGATTGTTAACCGAAAACATCTGCATTTCGTATTCATAGTCAGAAACGGCTCTTAGCCCCCTGATTATGGCACATGCCCCGACTTTTAGACAAAAATCGACCAAAAGACCATTGAAATGAATGGCTCGGGTGTTCTCAAATGGCCGGATAACTTCACTTATCATCTCAACCCGTTCCTGGGGCGAGAAAAGGCAAGATTTGGACGGATTAACCAAAACCCCGATAATCACATGATCGAAAAGATTGGCGGCACGCTTGAGAATGTCAAGATGGCCATTGGTGAATGGATCGAAGCTGCCCGGATAAACTGCTACTCTCATGATTCCTTCCCTATATATGCATTTAAATCGTATCCCAATTG
>CAZTHA010000121.1:0-11081 GCA_964613435.1 uncultured bacterium | reverse complement strand
TTCAACATCGCCTTTATATCTGTTCATTCGGCTAGTAACACGGTATCGCTCAAGAACCTTGTTCATAGTTGTCCTCCCCCATCTGCTTTTTTTCAACAGTGATTAGCAGTCTTTCTCCAATTCCTTTATGATACTCCAAACCTTGTTATAAGATCGATACAATTCCTTATCCCTCTCTTCTGATTTTCACCACAACATTAGCCTCTTTGACCAGGGCGACCAGATATCGGCTCCCCTTCAAGGCTTCTCTTAGAGATTCAGCGTTGTAGCCCGAGAAACTGGCTGCCTGCCGCTCCAGGCTGCGCCAAAGCTTGTAAACATACTGAGCACGCGGCAGCTTCTCAAGTTTGCCAAGTTGCATTAAATTGATGACTTCTCTGATAACGGCAAAAGACTCATCAAAGCATTCAGCCAAAGGGTTTGCAGCGATTAGATCAAATTTATTTCTGCAAAAAATCTCGATTTGCCCTGGAAAATATTCTTCTTCAAAAACATAGTATTCCGACATTGATGGCGGTGCAAAGGCAAACGACAAGCTGACCTTTACATCTTTGATATACTCAGGGGCAACCAGCATGAGAGGATTAGCCAGCGCACTGAAATAGAATTCGCGGCCCAAACCAACCGCATGGTCATGAATATCAGCAAAATCAACCCTATATTCGCCGGAAATTCTGCGGCGCTCTTCTTTGCCAATAGCTGCTACGATAGCTTCAGCAATTATTATTGCCTTTTCCCCGGCCACTTTGTGAAATTCGCTGAATTGCTCACGGGAATATTTTTGCGCAAGACGAAGCTTGAGCTCTATCAAGGCAAATCTTGTCTTTTTGAAGTTCTCGCGCCAGTTAAACTCAGCCACCATATCCCAGAATTTAGTTTCTTCCATTTGCGAATCCCTCCTTGTAAATTTGTGGCTGATCCTCAGAGCCCATAAAGGTATTGCCAGTAGCTTCGGAATATGCCTTTATGGGCTCCAGGGCAATATATTCAGCGCAGAAAGTCGGCAATGAAAAAGTTGTTTTTCACACTGCTCATTGGCACTGCCCGACGCGGCACATCTTCGCCGGCTTCAAGAGCAATAGCTTTGGTAACAATCGCTTCAACGATTTCGGGTTCGATGCTTAGATCGGCATACAATTCAGGCGCCAGCGCCTCGAGCTCAAGGCACAGCTCTTTGTAGAAGCGCAGATCATGAGGATTGCTGATCAAAATATTCGGAAGAACAAAAGCCGGATGATACCTGAAACTCTGTATGCCCAGGATTCTGCCATCTGCCGGCAAATATGCTCGAAACCAGCGCCAGAAAGCAAATTTCTTACTATTGCGAACAGCAAAATTACTATACGCATAACCGACGCACTCTGGCTCATACCAGGCAACCCGTACAAGTGAAACTGCATCCAGAACAGTGATTAAAAGTCTTTTGTCGTCATCTTCATATTTTTTAAGAACACCGTCTTGAATTGCCTGTTTTACAAATGGTGCCATTTCTTCAAAGACGCTGGAAACAGCCTGCAAAGTCGGCAATTTTTCGAGAACTTCATGCATTTTTCCGCTGTGGTTGCAGAAAATGTCGATTTCAGCAGCATCGATTTTTAGGAGAGTGTCGAGCAGACTTACCGGGTCAGCACTCGCAATACTACCTCTAATTGTGTCGAGCAGATTGTTCAGATTTTCCATAACCGCCTCCTGAGTTTAAGTTTTTTTACCCCACGATTATCAAGTTCCGGAAAAATCTGAAAATTTTTGTTTTTTTGAAAAAAAACTTCATTCAATTTTTCCTCTGCCGGCGACTCGCTTATCTGATGCAGCTCACAGGTTAACAAAAAGAAGGAAAAACCCTGCTGCGAATTTTTTCAAAAAATCCGGAACTACCTGAGTGTGGGCGAAAAATCAATTTAACCGGAGGGCGAAAGCGATGACCGATCTCGAATCTCTGTTCGAATTTCTCAGCGTTCCACTCGGAGACAGTGACAGCATATTAAAGCGTTTTGCCGCACTTCCTGGAGCCATTCATCGTGGCGCAGGCGAAAAACAGTTTGTATTTATCAACGGCAGCAGGGCCGATCGCATAGTTCTCGTCGCTCATGCCGACACAGTGTGGTTCTGGGGCGAACATAGACACAAAAAGCCAGATTTGCGGTTTGAAGATAGCATAGTCACAAACCGCTCCGGCGGTCTCGGCGCTGATGACAGGGCCGGTTGCGCCATCGTCTGGTTACTCCGTGAAATGGGTCATTCCATCCTCGTAACCAATGGTGAAGAATTTCATGGAATTGGCAGCAAGTGGCTCATGGAAGAGCACCAGGATATCCGCGGTGAAATCAACGATCATTCTTCATTCGCTCTCCAATTCGATAGAAGGCTCGGCACTGAATACACTTGTTACGAAGTCGGCACAAAAGCTTTCGAGAACTATATCGAGGAAACCACTGGCCACACCAGATCGTTAACCGGAGGCTTTACTGATATCTGCGTCATCTGCGACAAGATCTGTGGAGTTAATTTCAGCATAGGTTATTACAAAGCGCATTCCGAGCAAGAATATCTGGTTTACCCCGAGTGGCAGGCCAGCCTCGATCTCTGCCGAAAATGGCTGCAAAAAGATCTTCCCAAATTTATTCGCTAACAGCCTGTCGTACATTTTGTCAGGAAACTGCCACTCGCCTTCGACAGATTTCAGGCCCTCCAATTGATTTTTATCAATTTTAAATATTGCCTGCTTTTTTTCAAATAAATTCGGCGCTAAATATCAAAAATCTTCTTCGAACGGCCAGATGGTTATGTAGCCTGACTCAATGATTTTTTTGAATGAGTCTGAAATCTGATGCCAGTCAACCAGGTCGACCCTGATCGGCAGGTCGGAATTCTGCAAAGCTTCTTTCAGCAGGCGCATGCGATCAAAAGAGATTTTCTCTTTCTCGATTATGGCAAGATCAATGTCGGAGTGCTTCTTTGCACCACCATGAACCCTTGAGCCGAAAGCCCTGACCTCAGCAGCCGGAACAAAGATTTTCAGGTTCTCTCTGATAATTTTCAGACTTTGCGGGGCAAGATCAAGCATTTTTGCGCTTTATTGTTTCCAGAAGCTTTTTGGCCTCTGCAACAAAAGAGACGGCGATCTGGAAAACCTCTTCAGAAATGGCCGGATCATAAATATGTGAAGTTTGATTTCTCGCTTCATGAAAACGCATCCAGGTCTCGACTTCGTCAATCAGCAGACTTTCGGCGGCAAGGCGAAACAACTCGCGACGCGGCACACCATCAACAGAACTTCTGCCGATATTGAATTCGAGCCAGCGCTTCATGAATTTCCAGCAAAGCTCATAGGTAAATTCAAAATTCTGAATCACGCCGGCACGAAGAACTTCAATCTCGGTATTGTCTTGTGAAGACACAATCTGGGCAGTTGAATATTCAACGGCCCGAATCAGAGAGGCAACCGACTTTTCAAGACTGCTCAGATCAAGATTCATAAAAAATCCCGGCTCAGGTTTGATTTATTACTTCTACCACAATTACCCGGAAATTTACAATCCGGCTTGAATTGAGATTAGCGATTTGTAAAAAAGCATATTGAAAATTTCACCTTGTAAATTTTGCCGCGAATTTTTTGGAAATTTCTGGAACATATAAATCGTGAGGGAACGAAAAAACGCAAAACCTTGAACGGGAGGCTTTTTATGAAGAACCTGATTTCCGAATTACTGGGCGAAGACTTCACCAACGACTTCTATAAACTTCCGAAGAAGCTGCAGAAAAAGATCGTCAAGATCCGCGACGAAGAAGATACCTACTGGTACGATAACCAGCCTGGCGACAATCACGACTGACCTGATGGGGGGGAATTATGTGCTCACTAAAAGGACGGCTATCGGCAAAACCAAGAATCAGACACATCTGGAAAATCAGCCGTAAAAATTTCCGTGAACGGCATCTGAAAAATCAATGGTTAATGCGCGGCGGCTATGCGGAAAAAATAATTGGCGATCGCTACATAATGAGCAGAATCATAGGTAAATTTCAGAATCATTATCTGGTGGTGTACGAAGATAAAGAATATCTCTGGGAAAGAATTCTCGCAAAAAACAAAAAATAACGAAAATTTTTCAAAAATTCCGGAACTAATTTTTATAGAACACATGAAAATTGATGAAAGTAAATTTGAAAGGAGAATTGTTATGGAAAAGCTTACCGATTCTCGGACCAGCCTTTCGCTGAGAAGAAAGGCCGGGCGCAAACCGGCAATAAACCAGGCGATTCTGCGTGATCTCTGGTTCAACGTCGGCTATCTGACCGCAGTCGATCGTGAGAAAGACAGCATCGAAGACCTCAAACGCATAATTGAAATTGATCCGGGCGATGCCGCAGCTTTCCTGTATCTTGGCCGAATCTTTTTCAAGCTCTCGGATCTCACCAGAGCCGAATACTACCTGGCCTGCGCCGCAGAACTGAAAGGCTCAGAGTATGAGATTGCATTCTACTACGGCACCTGCCTCGCGTTCAACGGACAGTATCAGAAGTCGGTTCCATGGTTGAAGGCCGCAGTTGAGTCAGCACCTGACAACCCCGCCGGACATTTCAATCTGGGAATGAGTCACTTGATTCTCGACAAGGAAGAAGAAGCAATGGAATGTTTCAGCCGCACCCTCGAGCTCAATCCGGAGCATCTGCCTTCTGCCTACAATCTCGGCATTTTCTTTCTTCGCAAATCAATACCGCAGAGGGCCAGGCATTATTTCGAGCTCTGTCTCGAGATCGATCCGGAATGCGCAAAAGCCTGGCAACAGATGCTGCGTCTTTCTTTACGAAAAAAAGATCTTTTGACCGCAGAGATTTTCATCAGAAAGGCACTGGAAATGATTCCTGAAAACCCGGCCCTGCGCGTTGACCAGGCAGCGTTTGCGAATATTTCCCGTTCAGAAGCTGACATAGGTAGAAAAGTTAGACAGGCCCTCGAAGACCTGCCCGATCTGGTGCCTGAAGCACTTGCGCGCATTGTCGAGTTCAAAAAATTGCTCAGAGAACCGAGCGACCCGCTTCCGGATTTTGGCGTGCAATGAAGTTGATTTGCCTGAAATCATGGTGATATGGTAAACTGCCGCAGTGCAGAGAAACAGGAGAGGTTATGAAAGAGCGAAAAAACAACGACCAGAACGACGAGCCTGAAGTTCTTGACCTGACTCCAGAAGAGCAGAACCTGAGAAGAACCCTTTTCGAAGTCTACCGAAAGAACCCGAAATATTTCGAAAGCCTGCGACGAACCATTCACAATATCGTCGGGTCATACCCGTCAATACAATGGCGTGGTACCAAAATCTGGAATGATGACGACCTTGAAACCATTTACAAAAAGGTTGAAGGACGACTGCTTCACGGCAATCTGATCAGATTCTGGCTGGCGGCACGCACCGACGAATGCATGATCAGAACCAACCTCAACAACATTGTTTTCAACATCATCTACAGCATGGCTACCGATTTTGGTCGGCTTTTTCACAGCCATACCGCAAACCAGCTTAAGAGTGACCCAAGATTCATCAAACAAAAATTTTACTCAAAGAAACATCGGCACTCGTTTCTGAGAATCGGCCTGGAAAAATGGAACAGCCAGAAACCCACCGAGCTCAGCACCGATCAACTTTTTGAAAAATGGCGCCGAGAGGTTAAATTGCCAGCCTTTACCAGCGCACACAGCATAATGCCCGCCGCCAGAGCTGAAATTTTCATACAGATGCTTGAATTGGCCAACGGCTATGTCAATTCAAAGGATTTTTATAATGGCTACCGAAAGATTACCGGCTTTGCATTTAATCGAATCGATCACGCCGTTGACCTTAATAAAAGTGAAGATAATGAAGAACAATCGGCGAGCTCTGAATTTGACATGTTCTTTAAATGTAACACCCAGACTGACGCCAATGTCAGAGAAGATATCAGACTTGCGATCGTCGAAGGCTTCGACTCATGGAAACCGGCGATAGACAAGCTGCTGAGCCAACAGAGTGACAGCCTTGCTTTTCTTAAATGCTTCTTTCTCGAGACCGGCGTGAAAAAGAAAGAAGCTGCTGAAAAGCTTAACAAAGAACCTTCATGGGCAACCAAGCAGCTTAAGACCTTCCAGAAAAACCTCAGCCAGGTCTTTGCAGAAGCCAATCTCTGCGAAGAAACCGAGCAGCGTGCATTCGTGCAGCTTATTATCAATAAGCTGGCAGTCAGTGACTCAGGAGTTAACCAGCAATGCAGATAAAACCCGGACAAATTCTACCGATCAGCTATAAATTCTGGCCGCAGGCTTCGGAAAATATCGTTCAGGCACTGGTAACCGGGCAAAGCGACGACTTTTATGAACTTTGCCCAGTGCACACAAACATTGAAGCCGCCGGCTTTTTCGATCTGATAGTGCGTGGCGCAACAATCGAGTCAGGAGTCGACCTGGTAATAATGTGCAGCGACTCCGCCCGGTTTCCGACCATAGCTCTTAACCTCGAAATGGACGAATTCGACCTTGGACCAATGCTCAAAGAAACTGAGGGAGAAAAAATTCTTGCTGATATAAAAACCCTCCTGGCGCACCAGGACGGCAAAGAAGCCTACAGCGTTTTGCGCGGCAATCCCCTGCCGACAGGGAGCTCAGGCAAGGAACTTTCGGAGAGCATCAGAAGAGAATGGCAAAGCTTCAGGCTGGCAGCAATGTGCGGCGCGGTCGAAGCGCGCAAAGTAGACATACCTTCATTCGTTGGTATAGATGGCTTTCTAAAGTGGGCCGGCAAGGTCGTCGAGAGCTTGCTGCAACCGCTTCAGAATCTGGAAAAGCAAGATTCAATGCAACCGGCCTTAGCCAACATCGCCAATATCAAAACGAAAAAGGAAGAAGCAGACCAGATCGCCTTGTTAAAGGATAAACTGAAGCAGGAAAGTGTTTCGCAGCCAGAAAACAAAGCAGAGCTTGAAAAGCTGCTCGCCGAAAACGACCCCGCCGACCTGCTCGAAGCTACGCTAAGGCTCTACCCAGAAAGAGACCCCGACGACGTCTGATCAGAGGTAATAGTAGACGTTGAAGCGGCGGATTTTTTCGCAGGCAGGGTTCCAGACATCTTCGCGGCGCAAAGCCGAAAAATTTGCACTGCCATGTCGGTTAAGCTTTAATGCCAGTTTGCGATATTCGCCAAGCGATCTGGTCGGAGCAACGATAAGCAAATCTTCAACGCGACAGCTTGTCAATGCCATGCGCATAATTGCTTCACGAGGATTAAGGCCTTGTTGTCCGACGAGACGCAGGATCTCGTCATACATAGACCAAAGCTTCTGATTATCAATCAATCGCTTAAATGAAAGCATCAGACTGAATTCACGACTGGCGGTGCCGGGGTGCTCAGGATTGGGCTGGTCTGGTGAAGTAAAAGCAAGTGCTTTGTGACGACCATAGGTATAGATTGCTTCGCCAAAATTGCTGAAATCGTCGTTAAACTCGACCAGAACCGCTGAAAACCTTGGCTCTTCGCTGATATATTCACGCACATAAAGCCTGCCACTGACCAGATCGCGAACCGTCTCGCCGATATCAATGCCATCGAGCAGACCATCGGCAAATTCGCATGAAACAGTTTCATCGCCGGCACCCGCATGATAGGCCCAACGCTCCAGAGTGCTGACAAAACGTTCTTCTTCATCCATTTCGTCGGCATAGCGGCCCCAATAGTCAGAAAGCGGCTTATAGGGATTTTTTCGAATTTCATCGGCATGAGGGCTTTGGCGACCATTCAGACGTTTATCATCAGGAATTGGCATTTCGCTTTCTTCAAATCTGTGTTCGCCGGCAATGTACGGCTGTAGAGGCAAAAGCTGTTGCGGAGTTTCAAGATAGAAGCCGCCATTATAAACAACCTGCAAAGAAACCGGAGCACGATATTGCGAATAGGCATAAGCAAAGCATTTCTGAAAAACGATGCGCCCGAAGTCAGGATCGATGATTCCCGAAGCAGCCAAGGCCAGATCGGCTGGGAAAGGCGTTAGCTGACCCTTTAGCACGGCCTGGTTTCGCACATATTTAAAAAGATCATGAAAATCATTGGCGTTAAGATGAATCTCTCTTTCGGCGGCAGCATCGGCAAAAAGCCGGTTAAGCCATTTCTGCAGTGAAAAGCCATCGCAGTTTCTTGTTTCTTCATAAATCGACGCTCGATATGGGATGGCATTTGTTTGCTTTACCAGCGCAGCAACCGAGATTCCGGCAACTGCCGACAGTGAACCAACACCGTCAGCAGTTGAAGAGCTATGAGAAAACTGGCGATTAGCATGGAGCAGACGCCCTCTTATCCGCCGCCAATGCGCCATGCCGCAAACGAATAATATCTTTCGACCCCCGGCTGCAAGCTCCTGCAAACGTGAAGCCATGTGCTCTTCGCGTTTTAAAAAAGATTCATATTTAGTTTCTAATGGAATTTTCGAGGCATTGAGGCTGGAAAACTCCTGAAGAGAAAGCTTTTCTAACAATGCCGGATCAGCCAGAATGCCGCTGGCAGCATTACAGTTCTCTTCTGACTTTATTTCAAGATCGACACAGGCCAGCTCAATGCCTTTCTCTGCAGCAAGTCGCGCAGCTTCGACGATCGAATCTTCAGGATAAACAGGGAAGAACTGATCATTAGCCGTTATAACTGCGCTTAACGCCGGCAGAAATGAAACTGCACGGCAAAAACTCTGCTGGTATAAATCAGGCAACTCGACAGCGATCAGGTCAGGCTTGAAAATGTCGACCTGTCGCCGAACCTGCAGCGCAAACTCTGGCCACCAATGATACGAAGGCACGGCGCGAATATTTTCGAACTGTAATTCTTCAGGCCAGTCAGGCAAGCCGGTCATTTAAAAAGCCCCTACTCTTCAATATTGCTCACGTCAGCGATTGCCATGGCACTCTCGCTTACAACATCCCTTACAGAGGCATCTGGAGCCTGAGAACATATTTTATGGCTTAAATCAGTCAACTGCACTGCCTGTCTGATAGAAAAAGCTTTTTGCCGGTTCTCGGCTAATTTAAGAAATGTCAGCACCGCATCGAGAACCTTTTGCTCAACGAATGGCAAGCTGGTCGCAATTATGGTGCGCAGAGTTTCATGGTCAGCTTCGGGAACTAATATTCTCGGCCGCAGCCTCGATTTGATGTATTCTGGCAAATTATAGACGCTGGCATCTTCATTCATGGTTGCGGCAATTCTAAACTCGGGGTGGGCATGGATTCTGAGCCCGGTAACAATACTTTCAACGTAGCGTCTGGCATCGAGAAGTGGTGCGAGTGAAGCCCAGGCCTTATCACGCATGCGATTGCCTTCATCAAGAATACAAATTCCGCCGTTAATCATTGCAGTAACCAGCGAACTCGCCTGATAGCGCACGCTTCTATCTTCGGTAAGAACAGGCGTTATAAGCAGGTCTTCGGGGCGAGTATCCATGGTACATTGAAAAATGTAGAGATCCTGTTGCAATTCTTTGGCCATCGCCGCGACAAGTGAGGTTTTGCCACAACCTGGCGAACCGACGATTACCGGGTTCATCGGGCGATCGCCGGCGCCGGTAACCAACCAGGCCGCAGCAAGTTGCCGCATCAGGCTTTCATTGCCAACCCATTCGCCTTCGAGCTCAACTTTGGGCATTAAATATATCCTGCAACCGTCGATTGTTTTAAAGTTTTCGTTATTCGGCATATATTATTTCTCCTGAGCTTTTGTTGGCTATGCCAGCTTCAATTCACGGCCATCGCGCACAAACAACAGCGACTTTTCACAAACCGTTTCGCCGGTGATTTTCTGCCAGCAGGAAGCATACAGATCAAGCTGGCCGCGGTAAAATTCTCCCAGTTCAAGGCGGTGCGCTTCGCTGTCAATAAGATTGGTTTTGTAATCAACTATTTTCCAGCCTTTGGGCAGGCGGTAGATGAGGTCGACAACCCCGTTGACGAAAACGGGGCGTTGGCCGCATTCATCAAAATAAGGCAGACGATCTGTCGCTAAAGCCTTATTCATAAATGGGACTTCGGTATGAACCTCTGATGAAGCACAGGCTTCGGCCCACAAATCTCCAGACAAAGCATTGGTCAGCAATTCAACAATAATTTTGCGCCTGGCCAATAAGCCAGGATATTCTTCAAGGTGCCAATCTACCAGCTGCAGAAAATGAGGTTCATCGCTTCGGTTCACTTTCCAGCGCATAAGATTGCACAAAAGACTGTGTATGGCGATACCAAGTTCTCTTCCCCCACCCGACCGCTGCGAAAACTTCTTCTCGGCCTTTTCAGTCAGATTGGTTACACTCTCTTCGGAAAATTTTTGCCCTTTCTTGCCTTGCCGCCAGACTTTGCGGCCAGTTCGCCACTGGGCGAGAGCGGCGTAATCAGTAGCAGCGACAGCCTTGCTATTTACCGGCAGTTCATCAACCGGAGAAATCTCAGGACAGGTATTGGTAGCCGGAGATAGTTGTTTGAAAAGCGGAGTCGTAGCATCGCCTTTTTTGTTCTGGTGCCGTGAAATAATCAAGAGATCGCGGGCTCTGGTGCAGGCAACGTAATCGAGCCTAAGCTTTTCGGCGATTGCGGCATCCTTTTCGACAGGAATATACTCGTTCCATTCGGGTGAAACGGCAAACTCGTGGCTATGGTTGTCACCAAAACCGTATGCCAGACGCAACAGGCCTTTAAACCGAGACTCTTCACCATCGCCCTCTTTGCCGATAATGACATCGCCGGGTCCATAGTTGGGCTGGCTCGTCATTCCAATCATTACGACCGAGGCCTCCAGTCCCTTGGCCTTGTGCATGGTCATCAGCCTCACCTTGCCCGGCTCATCGACGCTGTGGTCAACCGGCCAATTCTGCACCCACATCCCGAGAACATCGGTGGCACCACTGAAAAGCATATCGTCAAAAAGGTGCGCCACATTTCCAAGAAATGAAGTTTTGAGCAGACCATAGTCACGCAACAGCAAAAAGGCATCATACTTCAAAGCACTGATAATGCGGCGAAAGGCTGCGCCGGGAACCAGCTGCTGCATCCAGCAACGAAATTGGAACAACTGGCGCAAGGCCAT
>CAZTHA010000120.1:0-11105 GCA_964613435.1 uncultured bacterium | reverse complement strand
TCAACCTTAACGGACAGATTATCTGGCCCAACGACAAGTCGACGACCACGATTGCGCCTCCGGCAAAAATAACTCCTCCCAAAGTGGTTTCAAAGCCAAATAATTCTGGCGGAGCAAAAACCCCGGCTCAGCAACCTTCCAGCAATGACAATCCGGGGCAACCTCCCCGACAGTCCAGTTTTTACAGCATTGATGGTGAATGGGAATCAAACTGGGGAACAATTGTTTTCAAGCATGATTCAAACCCTGTGAACACTGAACTGATAAGCCTTTCTGGCGACTGGTTTATGGGCGCCGGCAAAAGCACGTTTACCGGAATCTACAACTCAAAAACCCATGAAGCCAATTTCACTTACGAAATGCCCTGGTATAACACCAAAGGCACGGCAAGTTTAAAATTCGACCCCAGTAAGAATACCTTTAGTGGCAAGTATTTCGAAGCTGGTGGTTCGGGTGAAATGACCGGCAAAAGGACTTCGCCACCTCAGGCAAGCCAACAGGTTTCAGCAAATGCTTCATCGGTGGCCCAAAACCAAAGCGCGTTCTATGACATTAACGGTGAGTGGAATTCCAATTGGGGAACAATTGTTTTCAGGCATGATTCAAACCCTGTGAACACTGAACTGATAAGCCTTTCTGGCGACTGGTTTATGGGCGCCGGCAAAAGCACGTTTACCGGAATTTACAACTCAAAAACCCATCAGGCAAATTTCTCTTACGAAATGCCCTGGTATAAGACCAAAGGCACGGCAAGTTTAAATTTCGACCCCGGTAAGAATACCTTTAGCGGCAAGTATTTCGAAGACAGCGGCTCAGGTGACATGACCGGAAGCCGAAAATGACATAAACCGCAAAGGGGCTGTCAATATAAGGCAGCCCCTTTTTTGATGATTATTCGACTTGCAGATTCTGGAATGAAAATGAAGACTTGTTAGAGACGGGTATCGAAGCGAGGCACATTTTTCAATATAAGGGCTTTCCGACATTATAGGTCAAACTGGTGCCATCAGAAAAAGAAAAAGTAACCATGAAACTGGTAGATTTATCACGAATACTTCCCGCATCGGCCATTCTCAGATTGATTTCCTCAGGCGCATTTTTAACCAGATATGGTTTTAAAGAACTGTCAGGGTTATTTTGCTGAAAATATCCTTTTCCCTGGTGATTTCGAACAAATACCCCAAGCCCCCACATGCCATTGCTTGGAATCGTATCCCATACCGAGAAAACGCCATCGGTGTTGCGAACCTCAACATTTACCAGGGTTTTGCCGGCTGCAAAAAACTCTACAGAAAGCATGCTGTCTGGCTCAGCATCCGGCTTTATTTCCTCATAGGGTCCTACGCTGTTGATTGCCGAATGGGGCGGTCTAAATGAAGCTGCAACGATTTTAAAATCTGGACCAGGGATATTTTTTGCCGCACTTCCTGTTAAGTCCGCGCCTGTGGCAGAGATTGCCGGAATATTTCCAAGTTCGCCAACAGCAACTTTTTTAACGATTTTTTGCCCATCGGCAAGCTCTAATTCAAGCTGAAAGTTGGTTTGACGACCGGCAATAACGCCGCTGTCGTGGAGACGCAATTCGAAAAGCGCTTCACCATTGACATCAACTGGTCGCAAACTTCCGTCGGTATTGTTCAAATTCACGAAACCGCCTGAGTTTTGCCGCATATTCACGCCCAAAACCCACATGCCATTTCCGGGAATAGTGTCCCAAACCGAAAATACGCCATCGGTATTGCGAAAAGTCATTGATTTTAACCGGGCATTTTGTAGTGGTACGCTTACATATACTTTGGTATCGGGTGTTCCATCTGCCTGAAAAGCCTCCCCAGAGCCAATCAGATCCTGTGGAATGTCTGAAGAAGGCTGAGCCGCCGGCAATTCTTTTTGCGGCGATGCCGACAAAGAGGTTGAGGATTCAGAAGGGCGAACCTCAACGACACTCCCACCGTTGCTCTGTTTGCCAGTGCCAATGTGAACCGGGGTATTAGGGGCTGCATCTCTTGCCGAAGCACTTGAACTTTCAGAGACTTTAAATGGTCCGGTATCTTCATGGCTTAGTTGTAGCGAACGCACTGCCCATTCAATTATCGGAATCATTGGCGCAATTTGTTTTTCATCTTCGGCGTAAGTGCTTATTCGCAGGGTAAAATTATTTTTGAACACCGAAAACGCCAGAGTTTTAAAAGCTTTATTGCCGGGATAGGGCGAGAAATACCTTCTAAGGACCTTAAAATCGGCAAATTTTAATTCTTCCAGCGGCGTGCCTTCGGCGTTCTTTTTTTCTTTTTCATAGAAAATTTTGTAAGTATCTCCCGGCAGGCACTGAAATTCTATCTTGGGTACAATTCGATTTCTCGCATCAACCGGCTGGGTGACCATGAAACCCAAGCCGTCTTTAACAATATTCCAGCCTTTGGGAATCTCCATGCTGAAACTTCTGAAAACACTACCATCTGAATTCTTAATGTTGATGGGAAAATCCTGACGATATAAAGGAACTTTGGCGGGGGGCTGCGAAACCACCCAATCCGAAGCACTTGCAACGGGAATTCCCCCAAAAAGTCCTTTAAAAATCAACGCGACAAACAAAAACATAAACAAGCGGTTTGCCATTTTCACAAGCGAAAGCTCCTTTAATTTTTTGGTAATTCTAATCAAACCGGAACTTTTCGACAAACCAAATTTTGTATTACTTTTTTGAACTAAAGCAGGAAAAAATGCGGCTGCAAAAACAAATAAAAAACGGGCACCTGACCTTCTCGGATGAAAGGGCAGGTGCCGTCTTTTAAAAGATTGGAGCTTGGTTATTTCTGTGTGGGCAAAGCTTGTTGCGACGCAGATGTCGAAGTAGAGTTTGCTGAACTGTTATTTACACACGAACCGTCGCGTTTGCGCAGTCTGAGCTTTTTACCGTTGCCCTGGCCATTCTGGGGACCTTTGCGCTGACCTTTGCCCATTTTGGCATTACGGTTTTTGCGGGCACCGGCTTTTGCGCCAAATCCTGTACCATCCTGGGGTCTGGGTTTGGTGCCATCACCATAGCCGCGACCTGTGCCGTCGCAGTTGGTCGGCTTCTGCACCTGAGTGGTGTCTGAACTTGAACTTGTCGAGGTCTGGGTTACATCACTGCTCTGATCTGTCGGCAGAGCGTTGCTGTCCTGCGCCATGAGCGCGGCCACACCAATCACCAGGAACAGAACTGAAAGAACGATCATCATTTGGCTTTTCATACTCGATTCTCCTTACTTTGATTTGATTTATATGCTGCGTCCGTATCTGTAACGATACTTTTTGCCATTTTCGTCCGAAAGTTCAACCGAACCATCTTCCGACCAGCGGCCGGTAAACACTTCCGAATTATCGCGCACTACGGTCAGGCTGCCGTCATCGAGCTCCGTTACCCGCAAAATCATTCCTGACCTGGTATTTTTCAAGGTTACCAGAGGCTCTTCGGCCAGACTGCCGTAAGTTGCCTGCCATTCAATACCATCCACAACGAAGCTGCCAATTTCTCCTGCCACAGGCACCGGTGTTTCGATGATTGAACCGTTACCACGAGTGATGCGGATTGCACCGGTATCAAGCTTTTCAATCTTTGCCTGCTCAGTGCCTACCTGAACTGCTGAGTCACCTACCAGAGCGATACAGGTGCCGGTTCCCCGGCTCAGGCCAAGGCCTTCACCACGATTTTCAGCTTTATAAAGGCGATTGCGATATCTGACCGCACCAACCGAACCCAGGGTTGAAGCAAGAATTTCAGGGGAAGACGCATCGAGAGTTTCTGCTGCCATGACCCGGTCAAGCAAAAGACTGCTTTCTACTGCAGCAATTTCTTCGTTGGTGGCAACGGCTTCGCTGAAGTCAGAGCCGCCTCCGCTTGTGGCACAACCGGTAAAAGAAACCGCAATCAACACAGTCATAAGAAAGGAAACTAACTTTTTCAATTTAAACCCTCCGATAAACTTTTAAACTTGTTGAAAATGGTTATTGCAACACCCGTGCCAACTTCGAACCAAGTTACAAAAAGCCTTTATCAAAAAGGGTTTGAAGCCAAGCCTCCTCAATTTTCAACTTGCCCGGCAAAAATAAGGTGCAATACTTTGCACTCGGAAAATGCAAGATTTTGCATTTTTTTCAATACAAAAGATTCAGGTTGATGTGGAAAAAATTTGGGCTCGCCCCTATTTGGGCGGATTGATTCAGGCACATAGAAATCAATTGTCCTGGAACAGAAATTGCTGTTTATTTTATTGGTTCGATCGTCTTATCATGAAACAAAAGGAATTGGCAGGAAGCAAATGAACAATTTCAACCGCAAGAAAATGCTGGCCACAGCTCTAATTGCTATTTCAGGCATTTTTGTGTTTCTGATATCATCCTGGAATGCGCGGCAGGCCGAAATTTTGCTCAACTGGGCCGCTGAAAGAGAAGGGAAAAATGTTTTCACCCGACTCGTCCACGAGAATGGCATGAGCCCGGGAATTCTCTTTCGCAGTCCGGAGCTCCTGGCTCAGCAAATCGCGAGTGACGTTTCGATTATTGCCGCGGGACTGATGCTCGGAGACGAAATTATTGCCAGTCACAGTATCAAAACGGTCGAATATGACGAAAAAATCCTGCAGAATCCTCCTATGGGTACAACGATTTTGAATTCTGAGCTGACTCTTTACAGGAAAGCGTCCGGGCCAGGTTCAGGACACGGCGGCAGATGGCAGGGATCTGGAAATGGCCCACCCTGGATGCGCAATTCCTCAATTACAGAGGATGGAAACACTGAAAACCGCATCAGCTTTTATGTGGTCTTTGCTGGCCCTGATCGTGCAATTATTGCCCCGCTGATTTATCAGAAATACCTTTGGCCGGTAGTATGGCTGCTTTTGTCCTTGTTATGGGGAATAATTCTTCTTAATCAGAGCAAGCTGGCGGAACTGCAGCAGCAATTGCAAAAAGAATCGCATCTGACTGCCATCGGCAAAATGTCAGCGCGCCTCGCCCATGAGATCAAAAATCCACTCGGCGCGATCAGAGGTATGGCTCAGCTTCTCGAAAAAAGACTGGCTGACCAGACACCGCTGCAAACCATGACCCAGACCATTGAAAAGGAAACATTTCGTCTCGAAGAGCTTACCCGAAGCATTCTTGATTTCGCCAAACCGGCAGAACTGAAGCCGATTGAAATGAATTTCAACACAGCAGTTTCAGATACAGTCAGCTTGTTTGCTCTGCAGAACGCTGCCGCCAAAATTGACACCAAGCTACCGGAACAGCCAATTATCGCTCATGGAGACGAAAATGCCATCAGGCAGATCCTGTTAAACCTGCTGAAAAATGCTATTGACGCGAGTTCAGAAGAGGTTCCGGTTATAATAGATCTATCAAAAAAAAATAATGGGGTGTTGATCAGAATAATCAATGCCGGACAACTCAATGACGAAGTAAAAGAACATTTATTTGAACCTTTTTTCTCAACCAAAATTCGTGGATACGGCCTCGGGTTGCCGATATGTCTCAAGCTGGCACGCCAGCTTAATGGCACCCTGATGTTAAAAAATCTCGATTGCAAACAGGTTGTCGCCGAACTATATCTGCCGGGAAGTGAGCAACATGAACAAGACCAGGAAAGCTACAATACTAGTCGTTGACGATGAAGAATCTTATCGCAACATGATTTCTGCAGTATTGGAGGATGCCGGCTATGAATCGATAATCGCGGAATCGGGAAAATCAGCACTGGAAATAGTTGCCCGTCGTCAGATCGACGCCGCCGTTCTTGACTTGATGATGCCAGGCATGGATGGCCGCGAGCTGATGAATCGCCTGAAAAAGAAAATCCCCGACGTTCCGATTATTTTTTTAACCGCGCATGGATCGATTCCATCTGCGGTTGAAGCCATAAAAGAAGGTGCAGCCGATTATCTTACCAAACCTCTGCCTCATGTAGACGATTTGCTTATAACGGTTAACCGCGTTCTTGAGCATCGACAGCTCAAACGCCAGAGCCAAATTCATTATGCCGCCAGAAAAAAGCAGGATCCTTTCCCCTGTGCTTCGCCAACCATGAAAAAAATCCTCGAAACGGCTGCAAAGGTGGCCGCCACCGACGTAACCGTACTCATTACCGGTGAATCCGGAACCGGCAAAGAGCGCATGGCGCAATTCATCCATCTTAACGGCAGGCAGGCTGAAAATGAAATGGTTGCAGTAAATTGCGCCGCTATTGTCGAAACGCTTCTTGAGAGTGAACTATTTGGCCATGAAAAAGGCGCTTTTACCGGAGCAACAGATAGAAAAACCGGGCGCTTTGAAGAGGCGGTCAATTCAACTCTGTTTCTTGACGAAATTGGCGAAATGTCGATAAGTTTGCAGCCCAAGCTTCTAAGAGCCCTGCAGGAAAAAGAATTCAGACGTGTCGGCGGCTCGCAGATCATTCGCAGCAACGCCCGGTTGATCGCCGCAACGAATCGCGACTTAAAAGCGCTTTGTGCCCAGGGGCTTTTCCGTGAAGATCTTTTCTACAGAATTTCAGTTTTCACGATGCATATCCCACCACTTCGAGAGCGCCCAGAAGACGTTCTCTTTCTGGCCGAAATGTTCATTAGCGAAGCAGCACAAAGATTTGGCAAATCTGTTTCTTCGATGAAACCAGATTTCAAGAAGGCACTGTTGAGTTACGACTGGCCGGGCAATGTTCGTGAACTGGCAAATATTATTGAAGCCTCGGTGCTTCTTTGCGAAAAGCATGAACTGGAACTTAGCAACCTCCATGGCATCAGACATCATAGCCCTGAAGCGACAAAAGAAGTGGAAGATCCGCTCATTGCAGCAGAGAAGCAGGCCTTGCTTGATGCTCTGAACAAGTTTTCCGGAAATCGTGAGCAAACCGCCGAGTTTCTCGGCATGAGCAAAAGAAATCTCATATACAAGTTGAAAAAGCATGGGTTAACCCGAAAACAGTCCTGAACCAATGTGGCTATCAGTAATGCGGTGGCTTTTCGTTTCCGGCACGAGCAGGATCAACCGGTGAATTTTCCGATTTATCACGCATGGTCTGCAGTTCCAGGCTCAGTTTCGACAAAGCTCGCCCCTGCTCGATCACCACGTCATTGAGTTCATCGATAAATTTCTCAAGGTAAGTAATACGTCTTTCGAGTTCAAAAAGTTCATGTTGTTCCATTGCCGGTCCCTTTTCATAATCGCTTGATTACGACCATAGTAACATCGTCGTTCATGATTTGCCCATAGCGCCCCTTGAATTCGCCGACAAATTCCGCAAAAATACCCTGGGGGTCATATTCTTTGGTTTCGCTCAAGATTTCAAATACCTTCTGGTGTTCAACTCTGCCACTCGCCAGAACGCCATTGGTTAGAAGAACCAAAGCTTGACCGACAGCAAGTTCTATTTTACAAGACTCTCTCGCGGTACCAGAGCCGGCTCCCAAAGGTCTTGATGGTAATTTAACCTGTTCCAGAGTTCTTTTCTGCAAATCGAAAACAATCGGAAAAAACATTCCGGCATTGACCAATTCGACAGAGCCTTCTTCCGCATGCAAAGTAAGATACTGAAAAGCCATATAACGTCGTTTTCCAGCTCGGTTACTTATTTTAAGAAGTTTTTCCAGTTCCTCAACCAGCTTTGCGGGTTGATTGCTTAAATTCTGCAACTGAAGCAAAGCTGACTTTACAAATGCCAGAATCAGCAAGGCCGCGATTCCACCTCCGGCAACATCTCCAAGAACGACTCTGGCCGGGCAACCATTATCGGCAGCCAAAACTTCCAGATAATCGCCGCCAGAATTGGCAAAGCTGATGGTTCCGGCAAAGATTTCAAAGTTACCGCAAACTTGGACTTCTTCGGAATTTGTTAAAATTTTCCCCTTGAAAATTGAAGCAGTATGCATTTCTTCGAGGTCTATCAGGGTATTGTTGAAAATCCTGGCAAGGTTGCCAAATTCATCGGTGCCAAGGTCAGGCAGACGATAGGCAAATCTGCGCTCCCTCAGCGCACAAATGCCTTTCTGCAACTCCGAAAGAGGCTCAAGAACCGATCCAGCAACAAACATTCCCAGCGAAATTGTCACCAAAAGGCTTACTAAAGCCATACCCAACAGCAACCTTAATTTCTCATCGACCTTTGCATCGATGTCCTCTACCGGTATCAAACCCAGAAGGCGAAAATGCGTCAGCCCGTTACATTTCAGGCCAAAAAGCAGATGCTGAGTTCCTTCCCAAAAGCAGTAATCGAGTTTACGGGTTGATCTTTCATTAAGTCGCCAGGCAAAGGCTTTCAGCTTTTCATTTTTCAGTAATTTGGGCGGAAGAGCCTTATTATTGCCATCATTAACCGCCATCACCCGAATATTGGACTCATTTCTCGAAAAGCGCTCGAATGACCTTTTCATGAAATTAAGCTGGAGCTCATTTTCGTTCCACAAATAAATGAAAAGGTAGTCAAAAATTTCTTCGGCCGTAAGTTTGAGCAGACAGATATACGCCGGATGTTTTTTTGAACCAATCCCCCAATTCCAGAAACCGCCGTCACGGCGAAAAAATTCCTGCATCAATTCGACCGGTTGCTGCTGTGAAAGGGCATCAGAAAGTATTTCGACCTCAGTTCCCATTTTTGCAGAAATCGGCTTATGGTTAAGCAATGCCAGGAAAAACTTGCCGATTTTTTCGATAGCATACATTTGTTGCTTTTTATGAGGGCCGCGTAAAAACCCCTCATCGATCAACTCGACCATTTTACCATTTCGCATAATGGCCTCATTGGTGACTACTTCTCTGGTAGAACTTCCAACGAGAAAAAGCCTGTATGGGTGGGGCTGCTGTAGTGCCATAAAATCGCGGATAGCCTTACCAGTTACGCCATTGTCTTTAAGTTCCAGCCCTAGTGTAGCCATGCCCTTCTCAAGTCGGATCTTCTGATTGGTAAATTCATTTTCGTAGAGACCGTCAATATCATGCAGATAGGACATCCCCTTCAAATAGGCGGCATTTAAAAGGCCGCTGCGATATTGATTCAGATAGTCATAAGAGATTACCGAAATGATGTAACCAGGCAAAACATTGGCACAGAGAAATAATAGTAACAGCTGACTTTTGAGCATCAACCGAAGCCTTTGCTGTTTAACCAGCAAAAGATAGCTTTTGTAGATCATGAAAAAGACCAGCAAAAGAGACAACGCACAGGCCAGTTTCATCTGCCTTGAAATCAGTTCGTTTTCGAGAAAATCCTTTTTGAGCGCGGAAACCCCAATCAGGTTTTCATCGATGAACTGTGAAACGATATAGTAATCATCAACATTTCTCAGCGCTTTGAAATTGTATTTGAGCTTTTCCTGCAAGTATTCAAGCTTGTCGCGAAAAGTATCATCAGAAGAAAAAACCTCTCCTTTCAGCAACACACCAAGGTGGAGATTTTTGTCCTGATGACTGGCAAGAAACTGTTCGACACCCGGATACCCTGAAAAAACATCCTGATCAAAAAATACCGCCAAACCTAATTTTTTGGCTACCTGCAACCACAAAGCGGGATATTTCATCGACGCATCATTTCGAAGCAAAATCTGGTGGCTGGGACGATGACTTCGATAAAAAAACCTTGGAAAAAAGTGTGGTCCAAAAATCCTTCTCAGATTGTAATAGACATCAACCGGAACCTTTGACTCTGAGCCATATTTTTTGGCATTGAAATCGAGTAAATCCTTATAGGCTTTTTTCCAGTTTCCGGGCCAGGATTTTAATTTGAAAGTGCTGAAAAAGACTGAACCATTGCGACGCCAGATCAAAAAGTCTGCCTTCAGATTATGGCTTTTTAAAAAACCCTCAACCCTTTTCTGCAAAAAGCCCGGCTTTTTGGTTGATGAAAATATTCCGGCAAGATTCGATGAAATGTAACGCTGAGTTTTAGATGCCAATGCCAATTTTTCGAGCTCATCATGAGATTTGGTTTCGAATTCCTTCAATCGGGCATCGCGCTTCAATTCCAGCAAGAAATTAACGCCAAACAACAAAATCAGTAATGGCGGCAAAAATATGCTCAAAACCAGCTTTAACCATTTTCTAAAACCTTGGCGATTAAAGTCTGACATTATTCATACCTGATCAGCATAAAAGTAAGATCATCATCTTGCCTTACCGCCCATTGCCGATTTCCTTCAATAATTTTCTGCCAGAAAGACTCCAGATCCTTGTTAAATGATTTTTTTAAAAGTTCAATGAATCTATGATAGTCGAACATTTCTCCATCCTGGTTGGTTGCCTCGATTATTCCATCAGTATAAAGAACCAGCACATCTCCGGGCGACAACCGACCGTTCACCGTTTCATAGGGGTTACGGAGCTTGTTTCCCAGGGGTAGGCCATTCGCTTCGATAAACTCAACTATGCCGCCATCCTGTTTAATATGGACCGGATAGCAATGCCCGGCATTGGCAAGGGAAAATTCGCCGCTATCACTATTGATATCGAGACATTGACAGGTCATCATTCGCCGAAGCTTCTTTTCTTTAAGGTGCAAAAGAACCTGATTTGCCTGAATCAGCGTTTCAGCAGGAGTCTTAAAGCAAATCGACGTCGATGCAACTACGGCCTTGGCCATGGCCATTATTACTGCCGCAGGAATACCATGTCCGGCGACATCACCAAAAATTATCCCGATACGGCCAGGCTCGGATTCAAAATAATCGAAATAGTCACCACCCATTTTGGTCATGAACAGAGACTTTGCAAAAAGACGTATTCTGGCACTGGCAAATTTCCCTTCAGGCAGAAGACTTTCCTGAACTGCCGTGCCAACCGCCAATTCCTGCAGACCCTCCATGGTGGAATTAAATGCCTCGGTCAGTTGACCCAGCTCGTCTTCTGCTACCGAATTGTATGCGATGACGAAAATTCCTTTCCCGTAACTGCTCGACTCCTTTTTCCAATTCTCTAACCGGCTCGAGCATGTGGGAAGCAAACAAACGTACAAGCTGCCACAAAACCATTAAAATTATCAGACCAATAAGAAAAAGCCAAAATTTGAACCTGGCAATTTGCTCATCGATGAGCTCACCGGGATAAATACTTATCAAAACAGCTTCCTGCATTTCCGTTCC
>CAZTHA010000119.1:0-11150 GCA_964613435.1 uncultured bacterium | reverse complement strand
GAGATTCCATTGCCCGCCGATTTCAGCATTATTTTATCCGGCGACTATGAGGAACAACAGAAATCTTTCCGAGAACTGGCTTTCAGCTTCATTCTCGCCCTAATTCTGGTTTACATGGTCATGGCAGTTCAATACGAGTCTCTCTATGACCCAATCATTGTAATGACTACCGTGCCCCTTTCAATCGTCGGGGTTATTCCCACGCTCTGGCTGACCGGCACCACCCTTAACGTTCAGTCTTTCATTGGCTGCATTATGCTTGGCGGCATCGTCGTCAACAACTCGATCTTGCTCGTCGACCATATCAACGATCTGCGCCGCGAGCATGAAATGGATCTGCTGACTGCCGTGTCAACCGCCGCCCGCAACCGTTGCCGGCCGATTCTGATGACGGCACTGACAACTGTCCTCGGGCTGATTCCACTCGCCATAGGCCTTGGCGAAGGTGGCGAAATGCAGGCACCAATGGCCAGGGCGGTAATTGGGGGCCTCGTCTGTTCAACCTTCATCTCGCTGGTCATAATTCCCATGATCTATTACGAATTCGACCGTTTCTTCAAAAAAGAAAACCCGGAAACAGGAGCATCTGCATGAAAAATCTACTGATAAGCATTTTGGCCCTGACGATGCTTTCTGCCTTGCCAATCAGGCTAATGGCCAACCCAGGTTTCAATTGGGTATTTGCTTCGGGCAGCACCCAGCTTGAACTTAGCCTTGATCAGGCCATCGAAATGGGAATTTCGCAAAACCTCGCCCTGAAAATTGAAAAAATTGATCCCCTATTGCGTAAGACTTATATCGACACCGAAAAAGCGCGATTTGACCCGGTCGTTTCGGCCAACTTTTCCGGCACCGAAAGAATTTCTAAGGTCATTTTTCAACAGGGCGACCTCGGGCAAAACGTAACTAACCGCACCGATGCCGGTATCAGCGTCAGTCGCATCAGCACTAGCGGCACCCTGACCGAATTCGGTGTCAGCACGATCAGAACCAGATCTGCCAGAAGTGACAACCTTTTTTCAACCCGATTCGGCGTCAATATCGAGCATCCGCTTAAACAGGGCGCCGGACGCGAAGTTAACCTGGTTTCTCTGCGAAAAGCCGAACTTGACCTGGCATGGTCAGAATATGAGCTGACCGGCTTCGTTCTCAGTCTTGTCGCGGAAATCGAAAATCGCTACTGGGAATACTACCTGAGAAACCGCGAGCTTGAAATTGTTCAGGAATCGCTGAAGCTGGCGCAGCAACAACAGCAGGAAACCGCCAGAAGAATTGAAGCCGGCAGTATTCCCGAATCGGAAGCGGCAGCGGCCGAAGCAGAAGTCACTCTGCGCCAGGTCGAGCTGATCGATGCCGAAAGCCATGCCTGCAGAAGCGCAGTTTCCCTGCTACGCGTCATCAATCCCGATACTGAAAATTTCTGGACCAGCATGCCGGTCATAAAAGAAGAAATGTTCTCGTTTGCCACCGCATCCGACACCCTTTCCCAGCTCATTCAAACCGCCCTGGCCAACCGCCCGGAAATAGATCAGGCCGATCTGATGATGCAACGCGACCAACTTGAAGTAGTAAGCACCCGCAACGGCCTTTTACCAAGGCTCGACTTCTTTGCCAACCTCGGCAAAACCGGTTATGCAACCAGCCTTTCGGGCACCAACCCCAAGCCTGGTGAAGAAGGCTCATACGACATTCAGGCCGGCTTTGTCTATGAATTGACCAGAGGTCGCCGGGAAGCCAAGGCTGAGCACCAACGGGCAGAGTTGAATGTCAAAGCCCGTCGACAAGCAATAAAGAACCTGGAACAGCTGATCAAACAGGAAGTAATCAATGCATTTATCGAAGTAAACCGAACCAGGCAACAGATTCTTGCCACAGCTGCGACGACCGAAAAGCAGAAAGAAAAGCTGCGCGTTGAAGAAGTGAAATTTGATGTCGGTAAAACCACGGCATTTCAGGTTGCTCAGGCTCAGCGCGACTTGACTGAAGCCATGATTGCCGAGATCAAAGCCGCCGTCGAACACCAACAGGCTTTTACCGAACTTTTGCGGGCCAGCGGCCAACTACTGGGACAACGCAAGATCTTTTTATCTAATGACTGATAAATTCTTAAACCACTTATAAAAGGCTGACGTTTCAATCTTCGAACCTGGTGCCGCACTCGCCACAAAAGTCGGCACCAGACTCGCGGGGCAGGCCACATTTTCCACAAAATACAGAAGCGGTATCCTGCCCGCTATCAGCGCCCGATGAATTGTCAGGCATTGTACTCTTGAGCTGGGCAATCGACTCTTTGCCGGCTTCACGCGCTGCTCTCAGCGCCTCACCCCGCTCCATGACCTGCTGAACGTTCATACCCCTGAGCGGTTTGATGATGATGCGATAGAACAGCAACATGCCTGTAAGCAAAACCACCGTGGCAATCATGGCCAGAAAATTCGACAGCTCCATGCCCATTACCATCACTGGCGGAGCTGTGTAATCAGCAATGATTTGAAACCCAAGGTTCTTTGCCTGAGGAAGTAGAGGCTGAATTTCAAAGGTCAGAGTCTGCGGTTTATCAATATTTACAACAAAATAATCACCGTAGTTAGTGTTGGTTCTTTTATCCTTGTTCTTGTAAAAATTTGAACCGATCAAATTACCGTCAGAATTTTTCAGACTTATCTTAAGAAAATTCATAATCTTCGAAACAACGGCAATAGAATCTTTACCAGACTCAGCATGTCTGGTTTTAATCTGAAAAAGGTATTTGCCGGCCTTGGTTGCCTGAACTTTTATCTTTTGGCCAGTGCCGGCTACTCCCGAAAACTGACCGGGGATTGTAATCAAATTTTGCGCAAAAATTTGTGGCACAAACACAGAGATTGATGCAGCAATAAGAAGAATAAAGTATGTTCTTTCAAGTATTTTTTTCATAAAGTTGGCATTGATACCTTTTTAAAATAGCGAAAAAATGGTACATTCTCGTGCAATTTAACGGAAAGAATTATATACAGTTTTAACCAGACGAACAACAGATTAGGCAATGAATTCAAACAGCAACTATTTTCCAGCTCTTCCCCAGAACTTTTTCAATTTGATCGGCGAAGTCTGCCGCAGCTATTTTCGCAATTTTTTCAAGAACACCCTTAAGGCACTAATTGCAACTGTTATTGCCATTTTTAGCCCAGAAATAATTTCCTGGATCGAAACCGAAAACCTGATAAATTCAGCCATGCTCTCGATGCTTCGCGATTTCGTCATTGCCCCTGAAAATATGCTGAAAGGCTGCCTGCTTTCATCATTGGGTATTCTGACGATTTTTTCATTCATTGAAAAGCTTTGGTTCGTCGGCATTTTTAAAAGCATCTGGCGCTTTATCGCCGGCTTTTTCAGCTGGCTCAACCTGTTTCGCAACTCTGCAACCACAGCTTTTGCATGGGGACTGGCATCTGGCTTTGTCATCGGCTGGTGGCTGGAAAACCCGTTGATCACTCTGACCTTGTTTTTTTCAACCTTTCTCGCCGGAACCATACCAGAATCCAGCGCTGCCATCTATTTTGCCCGCTTTTTCTGGAACAGATTTTACCAAACGACAATTTTAAATTCAGGCTTGAAGCCGGCCGACGAATTTTTTCGCGGCACCTCGCCTGGACTTATGGCAGCCATTTTTTTTAAAGCCACCGAAGCAACAAACAACATGTATATTGGCCTGAGCCTATTCATCGGTGGACTTTTTCTGCTCGGATTAATAAGACAAAAAAAAGGCCAAATCAATGAACAGTAAAATCAAGGTCTTCTTTTGCTTTTCCCTGTTTCTTTTTTTATTGCCGTTTCAGGCTTGGGGGCAACGTGACCAGATAGATAAGCTAAGCGATTTTTCCCATTACCGTGACGGGATCTATGAGGTTCTGAAATTCAAAATCGTCGCGGTCGGAACAATTCAAAGACAGTTTACCGGCGTTGGCAAACCGGTAAAAGAAGTTCCACACCCCCGCGAAGGCCTCTACGCCATAGGGCTTCGCTACAGTGCCGACCCGGATGTTCTTTATACTTTTCAACCTTCAATGTGGCCCTACCAGGAGCATGCCAGAAAACTGCTCGAAAAAGTCGGGAGCCTTACCCAGACCGGGACTGCACAAAAAAACAGACCGATCTACACCTCGCATCACATTGTCGGCATTTCGCTGCCTCGCTACGAATTGCTTAAAAACCCGGGTTTTCGATCAACCCAGCTACATGCTACGACCGACATCAAAGGCTGGAAAATCCCGGCAATTTCAAGTGCCGAACAGGTTCAAATAGTCGTCTACATGGATCCTTACGAAGCCGCCAAAGGCAAAAACGTCGTTACCGCTACGGTCTCATATCCCAAGCCCGGGGATGAAAATAAAACCAGCGCTGGTGTTAGTGATTTCGGTGAGAAATACCTCCCCGCCGGTATTGTTTTTGCCCTGATGTTTCTTGCTCTTGGCCTTTCTGGTGCCGCAGCGAATGCCGGTTCTATCGGAACAAACTCCGATATGGCCAAAAATTCAGACAATGATAGCAATGAAAATGAACCCAGCCCGGATGATAATCAAGAATCAACCGAAAATGAAGAAATGCAAACGCCGACCGCCCACATCTGGCTTAACCGCAAAGAAATCGTTCTAATTGAGGGTTCAAGCTCCCACCCAAGAATATTTGCGGCCATAAAAGATGAAGATGACAGCGAAGGAAACTGGCAATTTTCCCTGCACCCGGTCGCCGACCTGGAAAATGCCGTTGAAAATTGCTCTTGCCAACCGACTTCCAGAAGTGCCTGCGATCTTACAATTACCGCTGCAGGCTTGCCAGATGGATCTGGCCGCAGCATCAGTTCGGAAATTCAGATCCTTGCCCAAAACAGCAAAACCGGCAAAACTCTGGAAACAGTCCTGAACGTAACCGCCGCGCGCAAGGGCCTGATTCTTGTTGGGGCGACTCCAATTCGCATTGCCGCTGACGGAGAGAGCGAAAGCAAAATTGAAATAACCGCTTTAACTGCCTTTGAAGGCAAGCTTTCCACCGATTTCGATCTCTTGCAGAACCTTAGGTTTTCAGATCAGATCGAAACCTCTTCCGAAGCTGCAGCAAAAGCCTTCTCTACCGCAACTCCGGTTTTTCGCACCGGTGGCGAAGATGCCGGCTGGTTCAATCTGCGCGGCTTCGAGAAAAACGAACCGGCGACTTATGTTTACCAGGTGCGCACCAAAAGGCTATTGCCCGGCCAGGGCGAAAGTTACTTCGCTACCGCATGGTTGTGTGATCACACCGGGCAAAAGCGCCTGGCCATACCTTTGATGCTCGATGTCAATTTGATGCAAAACCAAAGCCGTGCCTGGGAAATCGAGCTCGAACGCTGTCGCCAGATCATTGCCCGCTTGCCAATGCAGCACCGCCAGCGCCTACTGGCAATGGTTGAAAAGGAATCAGCTTTTCTCGGTGCCAAAGGTCTGTATGAACTTCGCAAGCAAATCTGGCAGGCCGGCCAGGCATTATGGGAAGCAGAAGGACTGTCGGGTTATGAAAGCGTCGAACGCTGGTCCGGCTTTATCGAGAACACCCTTAATTTAGCTCAATGGGCAGGGCGGATGGCAACCGATGCATTGATTGCCAACAAGCTTAAGATCGGCGTTTTCTCGGCAATGGCCGTCGGTGAGATCTACGACCTGGTTTTATCAGGAATTCAGGCATATCAAAAAGACCAATCTTTTGATCAATGGCTTGAAGAAGGCTTCTGGAAAGAAATCAGGGAAATGTTCATCGACATGGGTGCAGCCGCTCTCGACCCCGATAAATTCGTGGAAAAATTCGGCAAAAACAAAAAGGTTATCGCCATAGCCTGGTCAGTGCAGTTTGGCTACCATTTCATCGCCAACCTGACCGTTCACAAACTTTCGGTAATCGATGCGGCCAAAAAGGCTGCCACAACCGTAGCAACCGCGGCAGCCCTTAAATTTCTCGCCCATAAAATGGGTGAAGTGGCAAAAAAGAAAGGCCTGAATCCCGAAAATATCGACGAATCAGCTGCTGAACTCGGCTGGCAGGATGCCAGGAAAAAGGTCGCCGACTTTGAAGAAGCTTTTAAAACCGGCGACAAAAAGGTTTTGCGTCAGAAGATGCTCGAAATTCAGTCTGATAAATTCGCTCTCAAAGAAATTAACAAGTGGTCGAAAGAAATTCGCCAGGGCTACAACGACGAAATCGGCAAAATGTACGCCGCCATCGATAAGCGAGTGAAAAAGCAGATCATTCAGGATCTCAAATCACAAGGCATCGACATTTCAAATCAAAACTTAAACATGACCAACGCCACCAATGCCAAAAAAATGGTAAAGGTAGGCTCTGACAGAGATATTTCTGTTGAGTATTCCTATATCGATAAAACTGGCCGGCAGGTAACAGTTGAATATCCCAAAGACAAACTTCGCGACGTTTACGGCCGCGAACTTTACCGTACCGTCGGGCACAAAAATGCAAAAAACCTCACACCAGACGAGCTGATGGACAAATACGATCAATATGCACTCGACAGCACCGATGCCGAGGCTTACGGCCTGAAGCGCAAAAAATTCCTCAGCCAGGAACTTGGTGAACAGAAAATTGACAAAATAGAGCTGGAAAACGCTGATTTTGCCAAAGCCATGAACAAAAACGGACTCGAACAAAGATTCGACGACAGCATGCAAATCGGCATGACCGCATCTTACAAGGGCAAACACTGGTTCAACAAAGCCGGCGATGCAATTAAAAGCGGCAACATGGTCGAAGGCGAATCATTTAAAATGGAAGGAATGAGTCAGCTCGTCAAACAATACAAAAACATCTATAAACCCCGCCGTGACCTTATCGACATGAAGGGTATCCGTCAGGTCGATGACTCGAACATGCGCCAATTGATCAACCTAATGGAAAAGGCGGTCAATCTTGAAAAATCACCTTCTTATGTTGATGGCCTGGTCAAACAAAGCGGCTTCAGCTCGCTGAACGAATTTGCCGACGCTTTTGGCAGCCGAATTGCCAGCATGAGCGACATGCTTTAGAAAGGAGCCGGACAATGGATTTCATCACCGCCAGAAAAGAATACAATCTGCTCAAAAGAGCGTATATCACCGGCGCCATCTCTAAGGAAGAATTCTATCAAAAGATCGACACCGACCTCGAAGTCACCGCCGAAGACGGTACCGTCTGGAAAATAGATGAAGATTCAGGCATCTGGATGGTATACGTCGTTGATGAGCTGGTATGGCTGGAAATGCCCGATGTCTACCCGGAAGAAACAAAAAGCGACGAACAGACCATGATCAAGCTCGAGGTTCCCGACCAACCGCCGCAAGTTCCCGCCGAAATTTACCGCGACTGGAAAAGCCACATCACAGCTTCAACTAAGCCCTGCGCGACCTCACCGGCTCACAAACCCGCGCCTTCGGCAAACACCAGCGAAAACACAGGCGAGACAAGTCCTTTTTTCTGTCAGAACTGCAGCCGCGAAAATCGCCCGGGAACCAAGTTCTGTACCGGTTGTGGCAAAGCCCTCGATCAAACGCGAACCTGCCCCGGCTGCGGCAAAAAATTACAGGCCAACAACAAATTTTGCACCGGCTGTGGGCAAAAAATAGACTGAGTCGATAACTCTTTCAGACTTCAGTGCCCGCCGACATCTTTGAGCATTTTCTCGTGCTCGGCATTGGCATCGATAATCGTGTCGAGCTTTTTTCTGATGTCTTTTCCATCATAACCAACCAGACTGGCTGCCTCGGCCACTTTCGCCTTCTGGTGCAGTTTTTCGGTTTTACTCATTCCAGCGCTCGAATTCGAACTGTTAGCAGCCTGCGCCGGGGCCGGCTTTTCTTTTGCTGGCTCAGAAGAGCCTCCACAGCCAGCGAGAAGCAAAGAAGAAACAATTATCAAAAAAACTTTGCGCATATTTACACCTGCCATTAAACTTCTCTTAAGATTATAGCAGAACTGACCAAATTTTTTTGGCGTAAAACCGAGTTCCACTTAAGGCGGGAAAAAATGATCGAATATGCTTTTGAGCTCAAAGAAGGAAAAAAAATCGGCTTTAAAGTCGAATTCAATCGACCTGTACCAGAAAATATACCTGGTAAATACCCGGATTGGACCCGACTGGATTTTAAAAGATGCACAATCTGCAAGCTCGATGCGAGTAAAAACCTTTATTGCCCGACTGCTGTCGATGTGAAAAACGTCGTTCAGGAATTTGCCGAAATCTCTTCGATCAAAGAAACCAATGTCGTCGTTAGAATGAACGACCGCACCATCCGCAAAGTCTGCGACGCACAAACCGGTCTGAACTCATTACTCGGCTTGCTGATGGCCACAAGCGCCTGCCCGACTCTTTCAAAGCTAAACTCCATGGCCCAATTTCATCTGCCTTTCGCCTCCTTCAATGAAACCCTTTATCGAACCGTTGGTGACTACCTGATCAAACAATACCTGGTCATGAACGATGGTGGAAAGCCCGACTTCGAACTTGAAGGCCTGCAATTACTTTACCAAAAGCTTACCGAACTCAATCGCTGCTTTCTTGAACGCCTTAAAGAAGTCGCCAAACACGACTCTTCGATCAATGTCATCGCCAATCTTTCAAGCCTTTCAATGATTATGCAGTTCTCAATTCAGGATCGCCTGAAAACTTTCAAAGGCATGGTTTAGCGAAGGTTTTTTCTCAACCACTCCGCCAGTACAATCAGCGCCCAGATCGAAAAGGTCCAATCATAGCGGCCTTCAGAGAATTCCCGCCATTTTTTTGCGACCAATCGCGCATCGATACCAACTTGCGGCAAAATGGGATCAAACAACCTCTCTTCAGCCCATCCCCGCAAGCGTCCGCTCAGCAAGCGCCGCAATGATGGCGAAAACCCGGTCTTTCCCCGACTCGAACGGTATTCAGGCAAAAGACGATTGTGCAAAGCTTGCAAAAGCCTTTTGCCATGACCATTGCCGATCAGAAAATCCTCGGGCAGAGCGCAGACAAATTCCCATACCCTCGGATCCAGATAAGGCAATCTGGTCTCAAGCCCGTGATACATAGCGGCCCGGTCGGTTTTAACCAGCACATCATCGCGCAGATAGGCACTGATATCATTTTGTTGCAAACTCCGCAAACCCGAGACCGACCCGGCAAAAAACTCCGGCGAATAGGGCTCTGCAGACAAGGGTAGAGCATCTTTATGCCACTCAGCCAGCAACGCATCGTGAAAATTTTCCCCAGAACCAGCCAGCCAGGCGAATTTATGAATTTTCACCGCCAGATGTCTGGGTAATTTTATCGGCATGGGGAAACCGGCCGCCAGCTTCTCGATTGCCCGAAGCCGCCTGAGCGAAATACGGCCCGCTGCTCGTCCAGCCAGCTCAAGCAGCTGGGCCGGCAACTTTCTTGCAATTCTTTGCAGCCAAGGAACCTGCACATGCCGGACATAGCCGGCAAAAACCTCATCGGCCCCGTCTCCAGAAAGACAAACCTTGACCTTCTTTCGCGCTTCGCGACAAAGCAACAGCATCGGTAACTGAGATGTGTCGGCAAATGGCGCTGAATAAGCATTAACACAGTCCGGCAGAATCCTGACAACATCATCGTCTGAAAACATTATCTGCTGGTGATCAGCACCAATCGCTGCGGCATAAAAGGCGGCGCCCTCTGATTCATCGAATTCTTCATCGGCAAAGCCTATATTGAAGGTTTTTAGCCGCTCGCAACCATGCGCATGCAGCAACTTTCCCAGCAAAGATGAATCTATACCGCTGCTCAGGAGACAGCCAATCTCGACATCACTGCGCCGCTGCTCCATGATTACCTGGTCGAGCAAATCTTTCAGCTGCCCAACCGCGTCTTCAAAACTGCCAACGAATGCACCTCTGCTTTCGCCCGGCCAGATCCGCCAGAATTCTTCGCAACCATTCTTTTCAACACTATCCTGGCAACAGGAAAAGCTCAAAATAGAACCGGGCGTAACCTGAAAAATATCCTGAAAAATGGAATGGGTCCCGGGAACGAAGTTGTATTTTAAATAACCGGCCAAAGCCCGCATATCGAGACGCATTTCAAGATTCGGCACATGCCTGAATGATTCGAGGTCCGATGCAAATGCCAGGCAATCAGGTCGATGATAATAATAAAGTGGCTTTTCGCCGAAACGATCGCGAGCCAGATAGAGCTTTTTTTCTTTTTGGTCGAAAACGGCCAGCGCCAGCATTCCTCGTGATTTTTTAAGTGCTTCTTCGATGCCCCATCTGGCAATTGCCTCGAGCAAAACCTCCGAATCCGAACTGGTTTTGAATTCCACTCCGCTCTTTTCAAGCTCGTCGCGAAGCTCGATATAATTGTAAATCTCGCCGTTAAAAGTCATTACCAGCCGGGAATCATGCGAGTGCATTGGCTGAGAAGCCGCCTGAGAAAGATCTATTATCGAGAGGCGCCGGTGCCCGAATCCCAAATTGATATCGGCATCGAGCCAGCACCCTTGATCATCAGGCCCGCGCCGGGCCAGGCAGGATGTCATTTTTTCCAGACAAGGCTGCATTACCTGCCTTGGCACGGCCGACGAAAAATATCCGCAAATTCCACACATTTCTCTAGAGCTCCCAGAACCTTCTTCAACATGAACAAACGATTCAAAAGGACATTGAAAAGTTCTTCAACGAGATTTTTCAATGATCGGTCACTGAATCAGAAGCGATATTAAAATACCAGAGAAAGCTCTTTTGCGATATACTCGCAATGACATCATGTTTGATTTCATTTTGAAAAAGTTCGTTCCATTTGGCCTGGCCCGCACCCTCAGCCTGGCCGGCATTCCATTGTTGCAATTTGCGGTCATGTATTTCTGCAGCAAAGAAGAAGCCGGAAAATTCTATTTTATCTCAAATGCAGCGTTTGTTGGCACCCAAATCGCTGATCTCGGCATGTCACGCGCATTTCCCGTCTTGTTCGGTAGCGACAGCCACCCTGACCACCCGCAATTGCCGGCAATAATGCTGATTCGTTGGCTGCTCGGCCTTCTAACCGGCGCTATTTTCATTTTTTGCAATAGCTTTGGCGAAGTCAGCTGGCGCTGGCACGAGATTGGTGTAATAGCTTTGTTTTTCTGCCTTGGCCGGGTTATTCTTCTCGGCAATCAGGG
>CAZTHA010000118.1:0-11181 GCA_964613435.1 uncultured bacterium | reverse complement strand
GCAGTTTACCCAGAACGAATCATGCGGAAAATGCGTTCTTTGCCGCGAAGGAACCAAACAGATGCTGGCGATGCTAGACGATATCATGAACGGCGAAGCCGACGAAAAAACTCTCGACAATCTCGAAAAGCTTGCCCATGCGGTTGCTAAAGGCTCGCTGTGTGGTCTGGGCAAAACCGCACCAAGCCCCGTTCTCTCCACTCTCAAGAACTTCCGTCATGAGTATGAAGCGCACATTTTCCAGAAAAAATGCCCAGCCGGCCAATGCAAAGCCCTGGCGACACCAGAAATTGACCCGACCCTGTGCAAAGGCTGCACTCTCTGCGCAAGAAAATGTCCGGTTGGCGCAATCAGTGGTGAAGTAAAAAAACCTCATGTAATCGATGCCTCTCTCTGTATCAAATGCGGCGCCTGTGCCGCTGCCTGTAAATTCAACGCTATTTCGGGGGTGTAAGCAGCTATGAAAAACCATGACAAAGGACAAGTAACCATTAACGGCCGCGAAGTTGCCATTGGCGATGAACGCAATCTACTCGAACTCATCAGAAAAACGGGCATAGAAATTCCCACATTCTGCTACCACTCCGAATTGAGCATTTACGGCGCCTGCCGCCTCTGCCTCGTTGATATTGAAGGGCGCGGCATTCAGGCCTCTTGCTCGATCGCCCCTGAAAACGGCATGAAGGTGAAAACCAACACCGAAGAGATTCGCGAAATCCGCAAAATCTCCCTCGAACTTCTGCTGGCTAACCACAAAGTCGAGTGCCCGACCTGTCCGAAAAGCTCTTCGTGCAAGCTTGAAGCATTGGCCCGCAAACTTGGAGTTACCGAAGTTCGCTTTAAAAAGACCCAGAAAGAAATGCCCCTCGACCACTCTTCATTTTCTCTGGTCCGAGACCCTAACAAGTGCATTCTCTGCGGCGACTGCGTAAGATACTGCCGTGAAATTCAGGGCATCGGCGCCATCGACTTTGCTCATCGCGGTAAAGACACTCTGGTGCTGCCGGCATTTAACAAGAATCTGGCCGATGTCGACTGCGTAAACTGCGGCCAGTGCGCAGCGGTATGCCCGGTTGGCGCAATCACGGTCAGATCAGAGATCGACGAAGTATTCAAAGTTCTCGACGACAGCGATAAAGTCGTCGTCGCCCAGATTGCTCCAGCAGTTCGCGTTGCCCTTGGCGAAGAGTTCGGCCTGCAATCAGGCGAACTGGCAACCGGCAAAATTACTGCCGCCCTCAAGCGCATGGGCTTTGCCAAAGTTTTTGACACCTCATTTTCGGCCGATCTAACGGTTATTGAAGAAGGAACCGAACTGCTCAACCGCATAGAAAAAGGCGAAAAGCTGCCACAGTTTACCTCATGCTGCCCGGGCTGGGTAAAATATGCCGAACAGTTCTATCCGGAAATCCTCGACAATTTGTCCTCATGCAAATCGCCCCAGCAGATGTTCGGCTCACTCGCCCGGGAAATGCTGCCCAAAGCCTTGAATGTCGATCCCGAAAAACTGGTTATCGTTTCGATCATGCCCTGTACCGCCAAAAAATTTGAAGCAAGACGACCGGAATTTGCCCAGGCAGGTCGACGTGACGTCGATTTTGTCATTACCACCCAGGAACTGAGCCAGATGATCGAATCGTCCGGCCTGCAATTTTCAGAACTGGCACCCGAGTCTCTCGATCTGCCACTCGGCTTCAAGACCGGCGCCGGAGTTATTTTCGGCACGACCGGCGGTGTAACCGAAGCAGTTTTGCGTTTTGCCGTCGAAAAAGTCAGTGGCAAGACTCTCGAGAACGTTGATTTTCACTGTGTTAGAGGCAATGATTCGCTGCGTGAAGCCGAACTCGAAGTCGCCGGCAAAAAACTTCGGGTCGCAGTTGTTCATGGCTTGAAAAATGCCGGCAAAATCGCCGAGCAGGCCCGCAAAGGCCAATGCCGCTACGATATAGTTGAAGTAATGGCCTGCCCGGGAGGTTGCGTCGGCGGCGCCGGGCAACCGGTAAACTTCGCACCGGAAACGGTTTCACGCCGAGCCAAAGGGCTCTATGAAGCCGACAAAATGCTGCAGCTTCACAAGTCGCAGGAAAACCCCTATATCGCCGAAGCCTATCAGAGCACGCTTGGCGAGCCTGGCAGTCACAAGGCCCACGAACTTCTGCATACTTCTTACCAGCCACGCAAAAGAATCAGTGACGAAGGCATCAAACTCCTGACCGGGACCGGCGAAAACCGTATTCAGGTCAAGGTTTGTGTCGGTACCAACTGTTTTCTCAAAGGCTCCCAGGAAATCCTCAAAAGCCTGACCAGCTATGTCGAACAGCACGAAATGGCTGAAAATATCGATGTTCAAGCCACCTTCTGCTGCGAAAAATGTGGTAATGCTCCAAACGTCATGGTTGGCGACGAACTAATCAGTTCGAGCACCTTTGACAAGGTCATTAAAACACTGAATTCACATGTTCTCAAAAGAGGCAATTGATGTATTCTGGAAGAAGCTGTCGCATGCACGACAACGCTGACCATAAAAGCTTGCGGCAGCTTTCTTCCCCTTTTTCCAGTGCCAAAGCGCATTAAGGCTCTCATCATTTATCAATCCACATAGAAAAGTGGCAAAATTATGGCCAATATAAAAGCAAAAAGTCCTGTAGTCTACACCAACAAAGCCGAATGCCGCGACTGCTACCGCTGTCTGCGTGTTTGCCCGGTCAAGGCAATTCGCATGGATAATGGCCAGGCCAGCGTCGATCCAGATCGTTGCATTGCCTGCGGCACCTGTATCAGAGAATGTCCGCAGGGCGCAAAACAGTTTCGCAACGATATTGAAAGCGCCATCGATTTGTTGCAGTCCGGCAAAAGGGTTGCTGTAAGCCTGGCCCCGTCATTTGCCGCATTCTATAGCGACTGGCAACGGCGGCGCATTGCCTCGGCCTTGCGTCACCTTGGCTTCATTCATGTCGCCGAGACGGCTACCGGCGCCTGGCATGTCGCCAAAGAAAGCCTGAAACTGAGATTTTCCGATCGGCCATCGATCTGCACCGCCTGTCCTGCCGTGGTCAGCCTGGTGGAAAAATATCTGCCCGCCCGCGTAGACAATCTGTTACCGGTCGTGTCGCCAATGCTTGCCCATGCCGCAATCATTCGCCAACGACTCGGCCCCGACGCCGGCGTCGTCTTCATCGGCCCCTGCATTGCCAAAAAGAAAGAAGCTGACGACAGCCGCGGCGAACATAAAATTGATTGCGCCCTGACTTTTCAGGAACTCGAAGAATGGCTCGCAAAAGAAGAAATCAAACTCGACCGCCTCGAAGACAGCAATTTCGACGACCAACCGACTGGAGAATCCAGACTCTTTCCGCTGCCCGGTGGCCTGACCCGCACCGCAGGAACAGGTTCGGACAGCCTTGACCCGGACATTGTCGCAGTAAGTGGCACGGATGAAGTTTTTACCCTGCTCGAAAATTTCGATAACCAGAGACAAAACCTTCTGATCGAACCCCTTTTCTGCTCGCACGGCTGCATCAGTGGTCCAGGCGCACCGAAGCGGGAGAATCTGCTGCAGAAACGCCATGAAATAATTGCCTACGCGCAAAAAATGCCGAAGTCTTCAACTGAGCCCGCAAAAAATGATTTGTCACTCAGGGCCTGCTTCAGCGCCGAAAGCAATATTGATCAAATCGAGTTCTCAGAAGAAGAAATTCGCAAGGTTCTTGCTGCCACCGGTAAAATGACCCCAGCCGACGAGCTGAACTGCGGTGCCTGCGGCTATGAAAGCTGCCGCGATAAGGCTATTGCCGTTTTGCGCGGCTTCGCTGAGCTGCAGATGTGCATTCCCTACATGCGCCGTCTGGCCGAACAGCGCACCGACCGCATCATTGAAACCAGCCCGAACGGCATCGTCATTCTCAATGACAAGCTTGGTATCATCAGCATGAACCCGGCCTTTCGCCGGATGTTTCTCTGTTCTGAAGCCGTGCTTGGCCGGCATATTTCCTACCTGGTCGATCCGCAGCCTTTTGAAAAAGTTCTCACCGGCCGGCAGACCCTGATCGAACAAACCGTCAGCCATGAGCGCTACAATCTGGTTGCGCATCAGATCGTCTATCAGCTACAGGCTGAAAATCAGCTCGTCGGCATCTTCGTCAACATCACTCCGAGCCGCCGTAGCCAGGAAGAACTCGACAAATTGCGGGCCGGCATGATTCAGCAGGCCCGTGAAATGCTGGAACATCAGATGCAGATGGCCCAGGAGCTGGCTCGTCACCTGGGTGAAAGCACTGCTCAGGGTGAGGTGTTGATCGAGAACCTGCTCAAGCTTGCATCAGCAAATTCCGAACAGGACAAGAAAACAAGAGAAAAACCATGGGATACATTCACATCGAAATAGATACGGCCCAGACCCCGAAAAAGCAGGGCGCAATCTGTGGCGATGCCTTCACCTGGTTTCGCCGCCCGGAAGCGACGGTAATTCTTCTTGCCGACGGCATCGGCTCGGGCATCAAAGCCAACGTCTATGCCGGCATGACGCTTTCCCGCCTACAGTCTTTGCTTGAAAACGGCGTATCGCTGCGCAACGCCTTTGCCAGTCTGGTTAAAACCATGCATGCGGCCCGTGGCACCGACCTGCCTTACGCGGTCTTCACTGTCGCGCAGATTCTAAAGAACGGCGAAACCACCATTCTTGCCTATGAAATGCCCGAGGGCATCTTCATCGGCAGGCACGCAGCCACGCCCTGCAAACGCCGCGATTTCACATTCGGAAACGACATCATCAGCGAGACCATTCTGTTCCTCGAACCTGGTGAAGGCATAGTTATTTTTTCTGATGGAATCAGTCAGGCCGGCATGGGGCTGACCACGCGAACTGGCTGGAATAGCAAAGAAATCTGCAACTTTTTGAATAATCAATTGAATGATGGTATGAATTCGCCGGCAAAAGTTGTTCACGACAAGGCCCGCGCCCTATGGCAGGGCTTTCGCGGCGATGATTGCACGGTCATTTCGGCAATCTGCCGCGCGGGCAAAATCGTCAACATCATGACCGGACCACCCGCAGATCGCAGCAAGGACGCTGCCATCGTCGGCAACTTTTTCAACCAGACTGGCGCGAAAGTCATTTGCGGCGCAACTACTGCCAAAGTCGTGGCCCATCATCTGGGCCGGCAATTACAGATCAACCGCAACGACCACAGCCTGATCGCCCCGCCCGGTTACAGCCTTGAAGGCATCGACCTAGTAAGTGAGGGAGCGGTAACTTTGAATCAGGTTTACAACATTCTCGATGTCGACCCGGTGAACTTTGAGCCGGACTCTTCGGTTTCACGCCTGTGTGAACTGCTGATCGAGGCTGATCGGGTCAATTTCTTCGTTGGTACTGCCGAGAACGAAGCTCACGCAGATATATCCTTCAAACAGCGCGGCATCATTCCCCGCGGAAAAATAGTGCGCCTGCTTGCCGAACGACTACGGCAACTCGGCAAACTCGTCGAACTTGCGCCATATTGAACTCAACCAATGGCCCAGGTTCGGTGCATTCCCTGCTTGCCCTTAATCTCTACCGGCTCAAGCTCAGTCAGTTGAAATCTGCCGCGAACTCTTTCTGCAGCAGACTGCGAAACGATGATCGCTGAAGAACCCTGTTTCTCAGCCTGGGCTTTCAGTCGGGCCGCCATATTAACCGTATCACCGATAACCGTGTAATCGAGTTTACCTGTTTTCGAACCTATCCGGCCCGAAACCACGGTTCCGCTGCTGATGCCGGTGAAGCATCGACAGGCGAAAAAATCATTGGCAAGCATTGCCTGGTGAATCTGGGCAGCTGCATTGCAGGCTCTTATTGCATGAGAATCCCCGTCAAACTTGCCACGAAAAACCATCATCATGGTGTTGCCGATTATTTTATCGATAACTCCGTGGTTGTTGGCACAGATCGAATTACAGATCCCAAGAAAAATGTCGATCTGCTCAACGATTTCTTCAGGTGTCAATTCTTCGGCAGCATTCTGCAAAGTCTTGAAAGAAGAGAAAACAACAGTTGCACCAACTTTTTCACCGCCGGGAAGCATTTCTGCTTCAGTATGCCGGTTGATCTCATTGATCAGGTCCGCCGAGACGTATTTTTCCAGATGTTCTTTTTCGACCAGGCTCTTAGTCATCAGGTTAACAGCGGTTCCGAGTCGCTCAAATTCGTCGCCGGTTTTTAGTTCCATTCGCGCTTCAAGGTTGCCTTCAGCGATCTGATTCATGATCAGCGAAAATTCTTCACCGGGAGCGACAAAAAATAGGTTTGCCAGTAGAATTCCCAGAATAATGACAATTATCGGATACAGCCACAGGCCAATTGTGAAGAAACCCGATTGCTGACTATCAATCAGAACCGCTTCAATAAACAGGGCGTAGGGAAAATTCGCAGAATTGAAAATGAAAATGAAGCTTTCTCGCCCGGCCCGGCTGCGCTTGAAAAAAGACTCTCCCGAAGTCTGACTGAACCTTGAAACGGCCTGCCTGGTGTCATCAATATTCAAATCTGGGGAATAGCATCCCGGAACAACCTTGAAGTCACCGTTAGCTTTTTTGAACAAAGCCATATCGACCCCGAAACCGGAGAATCTTTCTTTAAAATTGAGCTTACTCACCTCGCGCGAGAAAAGATCGTCGAGAATCTTCTCAACCGAGTAATCGACAGCCAGAAAAGCTGTGGGTCGGTTAATTCCGGCGTTTTCTTCCTGAATCAGGCAACCACTGAGACGACTGTCCGTATTCAATCTCGAGACGGACTGTAAGCGGCCGCGATTTATCAATGCCTCATGAATACTTTCAGAGTTATTGCTGCCATCGGTTAAAATTGCCGAATAACTATCCGGGTTGTCGGTAATTTTCGGCGAAGTAAAAAGAAATTCTATCAGCGAATTGAAAAAAATCATTTTCAATTTCCAGATACCCATGGTTTCATCATTATTGTAGACCTGCGTATCATAGTAAGCCAGAGCACGATCGTCAAAATTCTGAAAAATGACTCCGTTAGCGCTATTTTCCCTGCTCCAGCTTTGCAAAAGCTGCAAAATACTTTGCCGATCCATTTTCAATTTGTCTTTCAAAAATCTGGCTAATTTGATGGTTCTTTGACTGTAATTGTCAAACTCTTCGTTAATTGACCGCTGCAACAAAACACTACGGGTTTGCAAATGATTTTTTAGATTTTCGACGAAAACATTTTTTGAATAATCCTGGTAAACCGAATTTACCAGGTAAAGAGAGAGGATTGGAACGATACACACCAGAAATGAAGTCAGAGAAAGCTTGAACGAAATTGAAGCCCTGAAATTGAAACGAAAAATGAAAACATAAATGAAAACAAGCGTGCCCAACAAAAGAAAAAACTTCAACAAAAGATGGAAATAATCGAGGTGCTGGTGCCATGGATGCTTCAGTTTTTCTATCTTGATGCTGGTTTCTATGACTGCCGTGCGCCCGTTAAAATCAGTGAAATCCACAGGCAGAATGGTGCCCTTTTGAATTCTTCTAACCATTGGAATCTGCGGCAAAATTGTCCTGAGACAATAGCGGTCATTTTCCCGATAAAAGCGGTTTACACCAAGATTCTGAAAAGATTCAGGAAACTTGAGAACTTTGGCAACGTGACCAAAACGACGTTCTAACCGGGCATCCAGATTTCTTTTCAACGCAAAACTAAATATCTTCCTTTCGGGAATATCCTGCAATCTTATCACTGCCAGATACCCGCCAAGGTTGTATAGTTTACCGCCATCTTTCGCGACCGCTTTGCCCTGATAGAAGAAAATATTACCGGTTTTGCCCGCCTTTGATGCTGCTGTTTCAAAAATTTCCCGTTCACGCAGAATCGGATCGTAAATTGTTCCAAACATCATCTGCAAAAGGCTCGTCGTGTATGTTTCCCTGGTTCGCTTGTCTTCGAGATCGGTTTTTGCGGGAAACGCCGGCTTATAATCCTTTGCAAAAAACAGACCGCAATCTTTTTGCCGGTTGAGAATGGCAAACATTCTTTTGAGCATGGTTTTGGAGCTGAAACCAATTTTGTGGGGCAAATTTTCATTTGTAATGGCATCTATATTCTGAGTGTCTGCAGAATAAGTCATCAACGCCAGAACCGGGAAGCCAAGCGTCTCTTCAAGCTGTTTTCTGAGTTTGATTGCCGGGACTTTCCTGAATTTTCGCTGTTCTTCTGGCGAAACCAATTGAGAATGATCGATAAAACCGGCTTTTTGATCGAATTTCTGCAAAAAATGTTTCAGCATCGTTTTTTCATCTAGATCCTGACTAAATTGCGTCATCTCAGAGTATAAAGCAGGCTCGATTGCAATTATGTTCTGCCGCAACTGGTTTTTCAGAAAGTAATCGGCAGCAACCCGCAAACAAAAATATGGAACGATGATCAGCATGCCCCAGGTGATCATGACCAGCCAGAGTGAAAGATTGTTTGCTGCTTTGATTTTACGCATTTTCAACCTCTTCAACCAGCTCAAAGCATTTTAATTGGCCAAATTCAAGCATTTCTGAAACCCTGACCCCCACACCCGCCTTGTCTCGGGTTTTTTCATCGACCATTATCCTGGTAAAGCGCCCTTTCTTGGTTAAAGATTCAAGCACTTCAGCCCTGGAAACCGGATCACCTACAACGGTAAAGTCCTTTCTCGAAAAGCTTCGCCCGAGGTTGGCCGCAATAGCCATGCCACTGGCAATGCCGATTCCATTTTCAATTTCTACACCAAATACATTTTTAAAATCGTAGTTAGCAAGATCCTGACGCATTCTAAAGGCCGAGCGACAGGCGCTCAAGGCCGGTTCAGCACAATGTTCCGATGAGTAAACGGCAATTATCGCATCACCGATAAAACGGTCGATTATCCCCCCCTCCTCGACGATGCTTTTTTCCATCAAGGTAAAGTATTCATTTAAAACTTTAACGACAAATTCCGGAGGATAATTTTCGGAGATCCTGGTAAAATTTCGAATATCAGACGCCAGAATCGTCATTTCTCTTTTTTCGGCAGAACCGGTCAAAGCTTCGGCACCGGAACCCTCGACCGCCTTTACCAGGCGCTGAGAAACAAAGCGGGAAATATGCTTTTTCTGCATCAACCCCCTGGCCATCTGGTTGAAAGAGTCGCCAACCCGATCAAACTCGTCGTTATTACAGAATTCAAGATTTACTGCGGCATTACCACTGGCAGAGATGTGGGCTATCGCCTCGCCCACAGCATTGATCGGCGCAAGAAAGACCCGGCTGACAATTTCTGCCACCAGCAACAAAACCAGCACCAGCAAAATTCCCGCAAACCAGGGCAAAAACTCCAATGCGAAATCGTTCATGACGCTGCCATCAACGCTGACTGCCCCCACCGGGATGATCGGCAAGGATGGGTAAAAGCGCCATGAATACAATCTTGAGTCGATTTCATCAAAATAGTCAGCCGAATCCCGACTCACCGAGGCCCGGCGAAAAAGACTGCCGAACTCAGAATTTCGACGATTAGGTCCCTCAAGCCAAAATTCTTCAAGAATACTTGTTGAGCTGCGCAAAGCCAAGCTTAACTCGGTCGAGAATCGGCCGGTTCGCCGCGAAAAAAAGTGCACCCGGAAATCATGGCGCGAACGCAAGCATTTCTCAAACTGGAATTCCGGGCCAACATCCATCATGCCGATGGCAAAGGGAGCGAGGTTATCACGCCCACGATCCGGGAAAAGATAGAACTGTGACCGCGACAATTCATTGATATTCGAGGCCCGCAATGAATTTTCGCCCTCAGTTCCTGCCACCCTGGCAAAGTCAAAAATTCCGACAATATCGCCGGCAAAGGCAAAGGTATAAGAGAGATTGTTTCGATCATCTTCGGTAGCCTTGTTGTTTGCCAACCCAGACAGGTTATTCAATGCCAGAACAGCATTGTTCAACTTTATCAGATCGATCTTTCTTTTATTTATACCGCGAAGAAGACTCAGGCGTTCGCCGGTTCTGGTATAAAACAGGCTGCTAAAAACGTTGTCACCAAACAGATATTTAAATTTGCCTGGATTTAGACGACTCAAAGACTTCTTTTCAATTTCTTCAAGAAGCGGCAGCTTAAATCTGAGATTATTGAGAACCTGCCGCTGAAAAACCTCCTGGTATATCAGCTCGATTTCATTGAATCTTGTATCGAGAATATCCCTGGCCAGATATTGATCTGACTTTTCGGCCAGCTTTAATGTTTCTGAATAAATGATATACCCGAGCAAGGCCGGTAAAGACATGCTCAAAAAAAACATGAAAAGCAGTTTTCGCCGCAAACTCAGACTGATTCGCAAATCGAACACCCACAACCTGACCGCCAACAGGAAAAAGACCAAAAGCAAAATTTTGAATACCATTTCTACCAGACCAAGTTTTTTAAGGGTTTCTGAATGATCGTTGGCAAGCAATTCAACTTTAAGCCACCAGGAGCTCTCCAGAGAGCTTTCCGTTCTCAAATTCGATACCAGGGTTAACGGCCCGACCTTATCATTCGAAAAGCTACCTCTGGCCGCTGAAATTGCCTGGCGCCGAACCTTGGAGCCATCACCGAAACCTATCGCCGGTGGCAATATTCGCTCGACGGCGAGATCGTTTTCGAGGTAGGCAACGGTTACCAGACCGCAAAGCCGACGATTATAAGTTACTGGTAGGGTATAGAATAGAATATTGTCAAAATCGAAAATATCGGAAAAATAGCTACTGACAACCCCTGCTTGTGGCTCTGCCTTGATAAAAGAACTCAAAATCCCGCGAAAGAAAAATTTCTTCGGCAGACCCTCTCTATCTAATTTTGTCAGTTTTGCCTTCATATCTTTGGAAAATCGACTTCTGATTTTGGTAAAGTCCAGATCATCAGAGGTTTTAACACTTCGCGATTCACTCGTCGCAAAAACGCCAATAAACTTTGCCAAAAATTCGGGATCATCAACATTTGTATAGTTCAGCTTCGGAGCCTTAAGAAACTTTTCCGAAAATTCATAATGAAATTTATCCAGACCGCCATTGGCAACCATAAAAAACAATGGCTTGAAACGCATGTCAGCAGCATAAAGTCGGTTGCGACAATCCTTAAAAATCTCGGCAAGAATTGCTTCACGGGCTTCGACATTTCCGGCCCGCAAAACTTCCCGCCTGATCCGAACTGGTTCCAG
>CAZTHA010000117.1:0-11186 GCA_964613435.1 uncultured bacterium | reverse complement strand
TGACGGATCGTTTGGCGAAGGCGGCGGGCAGATTCTCAGAACGGCACTGGCACTATCTGCCTGCACCGGTCTGCCCTTCAGAATTCACAAAATCAGATCGGGCCGTAAAAAAACCGGGTTACTGCGCCAACATCTCACCTGCGTTAACGCAATAACCGAAATCTGCACCGCCAGAACCGAAGGAGCCCAAATTGGTTCCGACCGGCTCGAATTCATTCCCGGCCCAGTTAAAGCCGGCGCATACAGCTTTGCGGTCGGCACCGCCGGCAGCTCGATGCTCGTATTGCAAACTATTCTGCCACCGCTTCTTCTGGCCGGAGAATCCACAACGATCGAACTTCAGGGCGGTACCCACAACCCGATGTCGCCGAGCTTCCATTACATCGACGAGGTTTTTCTGCCTTTGATTCGCAAGCATTACGCCAAATGTGAAGCCAGACTCGACCGTTGGGGTTTCTTCCCGGCCGGCGGCGGAAAATCATTCTTTAGAATTGGCAATATCAAGAATTTGCAATACAGGCTGCATCTTGAAGAAGCTGGCCGACTGGTAAAAGCTCAGGCAATGGCCGCTACAGCCAAGATAAACCGCGATATTGCCGAAGACGAGGTAAAAGCAATGATCAATGCCAGCAATTTTCCGATCGACGAATACAAGGTTCTGAACGCCCCTTCGAGCGGTCCCGGCAATGTTGCCTGGCTACGCCTTGATTTTGCCGAATGCAGTGCAATGTTTACCGGCTTCGGCGAGCTAGGAGTCTCGCGACAGAAGGTTGCTGCAAATGTGGTAAAGCCCGCCAACGCCTTCTTTGCCGGAAAATGTCCGGTCGACGAACACCTGGCCGATCAGATCATCGTAATCATGGCACTTTGTGGTGGCGGTTCGATCAGGACGACCAGACCGAGTCTGCATACTAAAACCAACCTGCATATCATCGAGCAGTTTCTTCCGGTAACTACGAGTATCGAACAGTCGGACAAACTTTGCTGGACCATCAGAATTGTTAAAGACATGAAAGGAGAATGACCATGGAATGGATTAAAGATAAAAAAAGCATCCCCGGCAAAGCCAGGGTGGCGATTAAATCCTGGTGCGCCGATCCCGAGCCTGAAGCAATGCGACAGGCTGCTGATCTGGCGGCACACCCGGCAGTAGATAGCCACGTTGCCCTGATGCCCGATTGCCATGTCGGCTACGGCATGCCAATTGGCGGCGTAATTGCCTGCCGCGACGCGGTCATTCCCAATGCAGTTGGCGTCGACATCGGCTGCGGTATGGGTGCGGTCAAAACGAGCCTTGGCATCGAGCAGCTGGCCGACAAAAAAACGATCAGAACAATCATCGACGAGATCAAGGAACTGGTACCCGTCGGCGAAGGCAACAGCCACAAGAAACCGCAAAGCTGGGAAGGCTTTGAAGAATACCTGAGCCTGATTGATGGAAAAACCCCGGGCTGGTTTGTTGAAGATCGCTACCAGCACGACCGAAAAAACCTTGGCACTCTGGGCGGCGGCAACCATTTCATCGAGATTCAGGCTGATGAGCATGGAAAAATATGGCTGATGTTGCATTCCGGCTCAAGAAACCTCGGCTATCGCATCGCCTCATACTATAACAACCTGGCCCTGGAGCTGAATCAACGCTGGCACACTGAAATACCGTGCAAGGACCTGGCCTTTCTTCCAGCCGACTCGAAAGAAGGACAAAACTATATTCGCGACATGAATTTCGCCTTGCGTTATGCTTTCGCCAATCGACAAAAAATGATGGCAATGGCCAGGCAGGTAATTCAACAACATTTTATGCAGGTTGAATTCGTCGAAGAAATCAACATTCATCACAATTATGCCGCGCTTGAAAATCATTTTGGCAGAAATCTGTGGGTACACCGCAAAGGCGCAACATCTGCCAGAAAGGGTGAACTCGGCATCATTCCAGGAAGCATGGGGGCCAAGTCCTATATTGTCAAAGGCCTGGGTAATCCTGATTCATTCTGCTCTTGTTCCCATGGAGCCGGCAGAAAAATGGGCCGAAATGAAGCCAGTCGCAATCTGACTCTTGAAGAATGTGACCGGGCAATGCAGGGAATCGTCTTCGATCGCTGGCATAAAGCAAAGGGACGAAAAAAAGGAGCCGAATATGATTTCGGCGAAGCGCCACAGGCATACAAAGACATAGATCAGGTAATAAAAAGCGAGCTAGATCTGATCGAGCCACTGGTTATTCTTCGCCCACTGGGCGTAATTAAAGGATAAGTATTGAAAAGATTGCCCCTGACCTTTATAATTTAAACAGCTAAAGAATAAGCCGAAAAAAATAATCCGGCCGAGGATATGGGAAAACCTACCTGGAAGTTTGTCAATCGCCAAGCTTTTTCGCTGTTTACGCAGGTTGTACTGATCTTATCTTTCCTGCTTTCATGGCCTGGTTCGGTAATTGCTGACAGCAAGAGCTTCAGTAAAGATAAAACCCACATTCTCATCCTGCATTCCTATCATCGAGGCATGCTCTGGGTCGACTCAATATCTCAAGGTCTTGATTCAGAGCTGCCTTTTTCCGTAGACCGAATCGTACACTTCGAATATCTCGACGCCAAGCGCCATCCTTCGGCAGCACATCGCCAAAATGTTGCCGAGTTGTTCAGTCAGAAATTTGCCGGGGTGAATTTTTCAGTCATTATTACCTCTGATGATATTGCTTTCAACTTTGCCATCGAACATCGCAAAAAATTGTTCAACAACGCTCCGGTGGTCTTTTGTGGAGTAAACTTCTTCAATCCTGAATTATACAAAACCGAGACCAATTTCACCGGAGTGGTCGAACGTAACGACCTTCTCAAAACGATGAATCTTGCGTTTTCCCTGCATCCAAAAGCAAAAAACGTTTTCATAATAAATGATACCACATCCACCGGGAAAGCCAATCTGGAAGCGATTGAAAAGCTGCGGCCATTTCTGCCAAGCGATAGAAATCTGCATTTCAGCGGCAACTTACCGATGGAAGAACTCAAAAGCAAGATCGCATCACTTTCCGACGATTATGTCATTTTGCTGCTATCTTACAATCTCGATGCCTTTGGCCAGTATTTTCCTTATCGCGAACTGGGAAAAAACGTAGCCGAAGTGGCCAAGGTTCCGGTCTATTGCGTATGGGACTTCTTTTTCGATGGTTGCGCCACCGGAGGCTGTATTACGCGTGGCTTTGACCAGGGAAGTGCTGCGGGAAAACTTGCCAAAAGAATTCTCGCTGGAGAGAAGGCTTCGGCCATTCCGGTTCAGTCACGCTACATTACCAAATATATGTTTGATTACAACAAGCTAAAACAATATCAGATACCAGAATCAAAGCTTCCAGACGGAAGCATTATTCTGAACCAGCCCTATTCATTCTACCGTGAAAACACAGCATTATTCTGGCAAATTGCGATCGTTTTCCTACTTTTCATAATTCTTTCACTCGGACTTATTTTGAGTATACTCAAATTGTTGAAATCACAAAAAGAGCTCGAAGAAGGCCGACAAAGCCTTAAAATCACCCTTGATTCAATTGCCGAAGGGGTTATCGCAACCGACCAGGATGGCAGAGTAACCCGAATGAACCCAATAGCCGAAAAAATTCTCGACTTTAACCTTAAAGAAGCTAAGGGCAAATTTTTATCGCAGGTACTTTGCCTTAAAGCAGAGAACAGTGATGAAATATGCAACTCTCTCGAGAAACAGATTCTTGAAGCCGGTGAAAACAGCCTTAATCTGAGCCGCTTCAACATCCTCATTCGCCGCAATAATAACCAGCTCCCGGTATCCTGCACCGCTTCGCCCATTCGCGATGAGTTTGGTGAAATTTCCGGGATAGTTGTCGTCTTTCGCGACATGACGGAAGAAAAACTGATTCAGGAAAAGCTGAGAAGAAGCCAGAAAATGGATGCGATTGGCCAGCTCGCCGGTGGGGTTGCCCACGATTTCAACAACGCCCTTTCCGGTATCATTGGTGCGGTTCAGTTGCTTCAAAAAGAGAATTCCACTGAACTTTCGGGAAAAATGCTCAAAATCATCGAAAAGTCAGCCGACCGGGCCGCCGACCTAACCGCCAAGCTGCTGGCTTTCAGTCGAAAAAGCAATGTCGAAATGGTTCCCCAGAATTTTCATGGCGTGGTTCAGGCCGCAACCGACATTCTTGCCCGCACCATCGACCGACGCATAATTTTAAAAAATAATTTTAATGCCTGCAGCTTCAATGTTTCCGGCAATTTTTCCGAACTCGAGAATGTTTTGCTGAATTTGGGAATTAATGCCTCGCACGCCATGCCCGAGGGGGGCAGCCTTACATTTACGACCAGCAACATCAACCTAACGAAAGAATACTGCGAATCTTCTACCTTCAACATCAAACCCGGCGAATATCTGCTGCTTGAAGTTGCCGATACCGGCGTTGGTATCCCCCCGGAAAACCTAAATAGAATTTTCGAACCCTTCTTTACGACCAAGGAACTTGGCAAAGGAACCGGCCTTGGACTCTCTGCAGCATTTGGGTCAGTCGTCCAGCATCATGGCGCGATCAATGCATACAGTGAACCCGGACGCGGAACGATCTTTCGTATCTACCTGCCAATTATCAACGCCAGCGCCGGCAACCAGGAAGAAAAACACGAAATCACCCCGGGTTCCGGCACCATTCTCCTAATCGATGACGAACCGGCAATCCGCTTTGCCAACGGACTTCTCCTTGAAAGCGCCGGTTACAAGGTTCTTCTCGCCGAAGATGGCATCAGCGGCCTGGAAACCTTAAAGAAGAATCTTGCGGAAATTGATCTGATTTTACTGGACATGATCATGCCCAAAATGAACGGCAGCGAGTGTTTTAAAAGAATAATCGAGATAAAGCCTGAAGTAAAAGTAATCCTTTGCTCCGGGTTTCCACAGGATGCCGACCTGGCAGAGATGAAAAAACAAGGTTTGACCTCGTTTCTTTGCAAACCATGTCGCGCCGATGAGTTGACGCGAAAAGTCGCCGAAGCGATTGGCTTAAAGCAGCAAAATATTGATTCTCAGCAACCCTGACGATAAGCCACAGAAAAATAAATAATTTCTATCGCCTTTTTCATTGCGGCATTTATCGGCATAAAGTCCTGACCAAGACATGGATCTATAGAAGCAAGACGTCGGTAATAACTGCTTATTACCGGGATTTTTCCGCCCCGGGCAACAGCATCTCTTATCTGGCTAATTTTATCAGGCCAGTTGTGCTTCATGACCTTACATGCCGCATATTCGGGTTTTCCCAGCTTATTGGTTACCGCCGAAAATCCGAAAAGTCTGCAGATCAAACCCCGCACCGGATATATTCTACAACCCCAGACATCATTTTCTGAGCGACGAAAAAAGCACAAGGATGAATTATGGCGACTGATTTCCTCATGCCATTGATCGATCAAGCCAAGCTTAAGTGCGTGATAGGCAAAAGGAAGAAATTCCAGGGGTGTAGCCTGAACGTCATTGTACGAGCAACACTCGATGCAGTGGTGATAGCAATCGATGCAGGCCTGTCTTTTGAAACTGGCAATTTCGCGATCGACTCGACGCTGCAAAGTTTCAACTTTCTGGATTTTCTGGTAAATGTTGATCATATTGGGTGCAGGCATTTAATACTCTTCCGGCCCTTTTAGCAATTTGGGCCAATCGTAAAAATGGCGATTTAAAGGTTCTGAATACTGAATAGTGGCAGAAAATCAGCCTATTCTTGCAAAATTTTTCAATTCAAAGCAATCCTGATATAATTTATCAGTTGCTATTTTGCCGGTTATCCAGGAAAGGAAATGTCATGGCGAAAATTTCGATCGATAAGTGGGAAGACGAGTTTTACCAACTTTGCGAAGATATACTTGAAGAAGAGCCGCTCTACCCTTATGAGCACCTCTGGAAAAAGGGCTTGAGCCCCAAAGAAGCCTTCAAAGTTTATCTTGAAGAAAACCCCGATTATGCAGAAAAACTCCAGGAAACTGGCCAGCAAAGTGAAAGCCAGCAACAGGAATTTCTTGCCCTCGCCAAAAAGCTCGAACAGAAGAAAAAAGAGCAGGAAATTGCCGAGAAATTGAGCAAATACTGCCCGGAATGTGCAAGAGTGCTGGGCAAAAAGAATGTCTGCAAATGCGGTTATCGTCGACCAGGAAAGAAAAAAAGCGACAACGATTATTATTGAACCAGTTTTGGGTCAATTTTTTCCCCGGCAGCAAATCTTCTTTTAACCTCTGTTTTGAGCGCTCTTCTGACATCGGCCTGAGAATAACCGATGTGCTGGGCAAGCGCGTATAAGCATTTTTCTTCTTCGGGAGTCAGTTCATTATCGCACAAAGCCATTTTTGCGGCCGACTGCAGCAAACTCCAGGACTCTTTCGAATCTACCGGAGCCGGAATATAGATTTGCCCATTCTGAAGGCTGTAAATAATCCAGTTAACGTCTTCCTGCTTCATACCATAAGAACAGGCTATCTTTTCGAGAAGAGCCAGCTCTTCAACCTGGGTCTTGCCGTCTGCCAAAAGCATCTGTGCCGCGACAGTTATAACATCTCTGGCAGAACGAACTTCAGAACTTTCATGATCTTCAACCCGCGCCATCTTCTTGCTTTGCAATATCTTCAGATATTCGGGATCTTTCTCGGTTGTTATTCGCTCAAGAATCCAGCTGCTGGTGCCTTCATTGAGAACCGAATTACAGTAAGTGCATTCAATAGTGAATGTGGATGACAGAGGTCCACCGCAGTTCGGGCAATGGGCACTGGTCAAGGTCGTTTTCAAATCGGTCTGCGCACCATGGCGGCGAAGCAGAACCAGTACATCCCGACGGATTTGCGTTATCCTCTTCTGCTCCATCGCTTTGCCGGAATTGTCAAAATAAACGGGCACGCCACTCCACACAACCAGCACAAAAACACGGTCCCAGAAATTCGACAACTTGAACCCCTGCAGCTTTACCGAAGCCAGGGCGACGTTTTCCATAAAATTGCCCATTGGCAGGGCACAACCGCCCATTTCAGTGAAATAGTTTTCACAGACGGCTTCAACAGCAAACCTTCGAATCGGATCGATCTGTTTATTTCGCTCGGCCAGACGTTGCATCCAGAATATGACCCCACCGCGGTCTTCGATCTGCTGCACATTAAAATTTGCATCGTTACCGATCATTTTATTCCAGCCTTCTAATAGTGAACTTTCGTAATAGTCCCATTCGCAGGCCTGGGTAATTTTAGCCAGAACCCAATCATAGCTGCCCGATCGAATGAAAGATTCACAGATTTTACAAACTGTTGCCTGACCAATTTCAATCGGCGCACCACAATTCGGACAATTGTCCTCGAGCAGTCCCGGTTTTTTCAGAGTCTTGGCCGAGGGCCGACGAATGAAGCTCCAGTATTCGCAGAATTTACGACGATCTTCATTTCTGGCCAGTTCTTCGCCGGTATCGAGATCATGCAATGAATCGGCGGTTGATGCCCGAATAAACACATGCAATGCATCAAAATTTCTATCGGTGTTGACCTGAGCAATTCTTGTTTCATAAATTGTCATATCATGGTATTGGAAACGAATGCCCGCTGCCTTCTGCTCTTCAATCTGGCATTTGAATTGTTCGAACAGGGCATCAGAAACCATATGCTGTATCTGATCAAGTTTTTGGCTATACCAGGCATTTTGAATTTTCCAGAACACCTTGTCGACTCGACCGATGAAATCTTCTGAAGCAAAATCATTATCGCGCTTTTTGATCTCGGTTAAAGCTTTGGACATCATTGAAGCATTCTGAAGCTGCAAAAGTCCACGATCGAGAACGCTGTCTTCGCCCATGTGTTTTCTTGGGGCATTCCCAAGCATCTCGCTCCATGACTCGAAAATCTTCTGTGGAATCGATTCGAGTTCCGGTTGGAGGTAGTCCCACCAATCTTTTGGCGCATCGACGTTTTCGCCGCGGCGCTGACGTTGGCGGCGACTGAGAAAACTTCCGATGTCCGCCGACTCTTTGGAATACCTGGAATGAACCTGCGTCGACAGTCTTATGGCCAAAAGATGACAGGTAGGCAAAAGCAAAACGGGAATTATCGGCCGCTGGAAAAATTTCCAACTGAAAAAGAACAAAGCCAGGCCACTCAAAAGGAATGGAAAACAACCGATTTCTCTTCTCTGCCAAAGCACGGCCGGAATAAAGATCATGCCCATGACAAAGGGCGCTTCAAGCGGAGCAATGAACAAATAGAAAAAACAGAAAAACAGTGAACCGCCATAGCTGACGAAAATAGCTGGCAAAATAAGGTTCAGCTGCCCCAGATAAAGACTTAGAACAAAAATGACGGCAAAATAAATAACTTCAACCGACTCACCCGACCCGATGTTTTTTTCCGGTCCGATCAAAAAGGCAAGAAATCCCGCCAGAATAAACATTATCGAAACCGCTAGCAAAAACTGGGTTTTGGAAATCTTCATAACTGAAGTTTACAACATTATCGTTGAAAACAAAAATTCTACCGATGCAATTGCGAAAACTTTCGCAACTCTGCAACCAACTTTTTTAGTTCTTCACAGTTGGGCTCGCGCTGAATCGCCTCCAGCATTGGCTGGTCTTCAGATGAAAGCTCAGATTTGAGCAAAGACTTGATTTCAGAGGTCAATGCTACCAGGTTTTCATGCCCGGAAAAATCATCAACCCTGTTTCGCAATTTCAAGTAGTTATTCAGGAGCAGATGGGCGTCAAGCCTGCTACTTCCTTGAGGTGCGGCTGCAACGACTTCATTTTCAACACACTGAACGTCGACGCGATAAGTGGCTTTGCCCGCCCAGGCAAGCGCCGAATCGCCAAGATCCTCGGGCGCCTTTCCGATTATTACCAGATATAGACTGTCAGAATTGGCCGGAACACTTGTTATCAGGTGTCCCATCTGGGTTTTCACCGGCATAGGCGCCGGATAATCGTCATTAGCACCCGGCAACATAACCCTCGCAACATTTCTGGTCGTTGATTCGATATTCTCGATAAATTCTACAGAATCGACCGAGCCCGTCGCGTCGCTGACAAAAACCAAAGCAACTGTAAAGCTGTTTGGAAGGTTATTTAGATCACCGGCAAAATCGACTCTGAGTTTTTTCATGTCATTGCCAAGCTTGACCTTCACCAGGTCAGCTCCCCAGATGCTGACCGAATTTCGGTACATCAGTGGAAGTCGGTCAAAAAAAGCTGTGGCCGGCAGCTGGTATTCGTTCAAATCCTCGCCCAGGCTGTAAACAGAAGGTTCAAGACCGGGGCGATTGACAAAGCAGGCAATACAAAAATCGGTAAAAACCCCGGCAAAATCAGCGCCGCTTTCTTTGAATTGCTTGGCGAAACTGGCCATGCCTTTCGCCTGATCATCGACCAGGGCGCGAAAGAACTCGATCCGTTCGGCGTCGCTGCCACAAAACTTGTTCATGACATAGTAACACCAAAGGTAAACCTGACCATAGTTCGCTACCTGATTCCAGGGAGCCCAGGCCACGAGGCTATTATCGGGTGTCTGCTGATAAGCTTCTATCTGCCGGGGATGACCATAGCCGCAAAGCCAGGTTGAAATCTGCGAACAGCCCTCGTTTAACCAGTCATACTCCTCTGAATCATGATAAAAGTGAATCAGATGCTGAAATTCATGGGCAATTGTAGCAAAAAACTCAGTGCTTTCAGTATCAGAAGGGTTGATATCGATGTACAGCATCTCACGACAGTTGCTTTGCAAATTTACGTCTTCAGGAATTTCACCGGGAAGGTAGCAATCACCACGATTGAAGTAGCCACTGGTATAAGTGCCTGATTCGGAAAAATTATCCCTGATATCCATCAGAAGAATGGTGATTCTTTCGTCATTATCGATGCCGGGTCGGGCTTCATGGCCAAAATACCTGGTAGTCACCGGATAGATCTTTTCATCAAATTCACTGATGAGTCGTTGCTGCTTTGCGGCCTCGAAAGAACGGCCGGCTTCAAGGTAAAGATAAACATTCTTTCCGGACGCGGTAAGAATGGCACGAGTTTCTTCCCATTCGTTTGTGGCAAAATTGAAGGTCTTGAAGGTTTGCCGATCCCCGATTTTCGAGGCCGGAACTCTTTTGCTCGGGGTTCTTTGACCTGGACGTGCCAGTTTTTTGGCATAGGAATCCAGCAAATGGGTTCCGGAAATTTTTTCAATCTCGCTGGCGTGACAGATAGTCGCAAGACAAAGCATGATTAGCAGAAGGTATTTGCCGCTGCGAAAATCCAAATTCATAAAACCTCCCAAAACAGCAAGCAAATATCAGCAACAACCATGCCATTTGCCGCATCTGCTAGAACCTGCGACACATAGGCGATTCTTTCCCTGCTCAATAGCAATCTGTTAAAAATTCAGCACTAACCATAAATTCAATATTTTGAAAAATTTGCCAGGGAGCCTTCAAACCAAATTCGACAGCCACGAAGGTTTTGGAAATTCCCAGGGATTTACAATTCCTCATTTTTGTATTAAAATCTAAAAATAACCCGCATAAGTATGGAATAAGGATTATAAGGTGGTCGTCGTGATCAAACGCGCAAGCATTCTATTTATCTGTCTTTTGTTGTCTTTAACTTTGCCGGCCCAAGCGCAAGTTCAGGGTAAAGATTGTTTCGACCGGGTTTTCAAGGCCAAGGCCGTCGGTCATGACCTGGCCAACGCATACCTTTTGATGTACACCTCTCTTTATGCCTATGAAAACCAATTGAATGCCAGCGATTTTCTCGACTACAAAAAGAAATTTCAGAGCCACTTCGCCCCTTTGGGCATCTATCGTTTCGATTTCGTCAATGTTAGAAAAAAAACCGCCGACACCCAAGCCGTAGTTATGTCGAATGACAAGGCTGTCATCGTAGCTTTTCGCGGCTCAGAAGCGAGCTCGAACGGCAAATTCAGTCCGGTCAAAATGACCTATGACTGGCTGCTCACCGACTTCAACTTTTTCAAGAAACGCGTAATCTGGTGGGGCTTCGGGGTTAAGGTTCACCGCGGCTTTTACACTGCGATGGAAGTAGTTTATGATGATGTCAAAAGCCTTATAGAGTCACACCTTCGCGGAACACCGAAAAAACTATGGATAACCGGACACATTCTCGGCGCCGGCATCGCCCCATTATTTGCCTATCGTCTCGCCGAAGACGGCTA
>CAZTHA010000116.1:0-11208 GCA_964613435.1 uncultured bacterium | reverse complement strand
GCGAAACTTTCACCTGGCAGCTTTACACCATGGGTGGCAACATTCGTAGCCTCTATCCTATGGGTAAGGGCAAGGTTGAAGTTGGCTATGCCCGAGCCGATTACCAGGCAGAAGAATATTTCGAACTCGAAAACGAGCTGACCGAAGGCACTCCGATTCATTAAGTTTTAGTTTTTAAAACAACGCAGTTGCACAAATTGGTTGCAACTGCGTTGTTTTTTTATTTTCGATTGTTTGCTGACAAGATGCCTGGTTTACATAACTTCGCAAAAGGTTTGTTGACCTATCAAAAATGTTTTGAGAAAATTTGCCTGACTGGAATCATTTCTATTAAAAAGGGGTGTGGGATTGACTACAGGAAAAAGAAACCGCCTGGTTTTGCTTGCAGTGCTCTGGGGAGCACTTGTTTACCTGGCCTGGCCCTGGATTGAGCAGGCGCTGCCCTTTTCCTGGACGGAAAAAGAATTCAAAATGCCGGGTGGAACCAGATCCTATTACCTTTATCAGCCGGTAAAAATCCCAGAGAACGCCCGTCTGCCTCTGTATATTTTCCTGATGGGATTTGATCTAATTGAACAGCCTTCTTACGACACAAGAACGAATTACCTGAAAATGGCAAAATTTGCCGAAAAACACCGGGCTTTTATCGCTTTTCCGAGGGGTATGCCAGGGGCTTTCCCTGAAAATTCGGGCGTTCGCGCATGGTATCCCGATTATTTCAATGAAAATCGCCGCTTCATTGCGTCTTTGACCGTTTTTCTTCAGCAGAAACTACCGATTGATTCAAAAAAAATAGTTTTGATGGGATTTTCCAATGGCGGCTATTTCGCCGGCATAGAAATGCTTACAAACCCAGCAACCCCTTATTGCGGTTTCTGGCTCGATGGCGGGGCGTATCCCTATGCATTCACCGCGGAGGTGTCAAGAAAGCCAGTTTTCTTGAGTTATGGTGAAAACGATGAATTCAATCGCCCATACCTGGAAAAGTTTCGCAGTTTTGTTCTCGATAATGGCTGGGAAGAGGGTAGGAATCTTAAAACTTTTCTGCATAAAAAAGGGCACGCTTTCAATGATCAGTCGATAGATGCGGGAATGGAATTTTTTGCTGCATTTTTCGCCGCACAGGAGTAAGATTGTCGAAAACTGTGGCGAGGTATGGCAATGGGCGGCTCTTTAATTATTATTGTATCTCTGATTGTTCTTGGCCTGGCATATATTTTTTATGGACGCTGGGTGGCAAAGAAATTCGGCATCGACGACAAAATTATCACTCCTGCGCATCGATTGCGCGATGACGGTGATTATATGCCGGCCCGGGCTCCGGTTTTGCTTGGGCATCACTTTGCTTCCATCGCCGGTGCCGCGCCGATAATCGGCCCGGTTAGCGCGGCCGTTTTTGGCTGGGTACCGGTTTTGCTTTGGCTAATTCTTGGCGGAATATTCTTTGGTGCCATGCATGATTTTGCCGCCCTGGTAGTATCAATTCGCAATGAGGGCCGCTCGATCGGCGAAGTCATCAAAAAACATGTCGGTGGGCGAGGCAGTGTACTTTTTCTGCTGTTTGTCTGGTTTACTCTGGCGCTTGTTATTGCCGCCTTTTCAATAATCGTAGCTCAAACTTTTTTTTCGGTACCCGCTGCCGCTAGCTCTTCCTTGATGTTCATCGGTCTGGCCGTCGTTTTTGGCATCGCCCTAAACCGGTTCAATATGTCACTGGGCATCTCAACCATTCTCGGGGTGGCGGTACTTTTGTTAATGATCTGGCTCGGCCAGGTCTTTCCACTGCAAACCTCTGAAAATACCTGGTTGTACATTCTGCTGTTGTACATATATATAGCTTCGGTCGCTCCGGTCTGGATACTTTTGCAGCCTCGCGACTATCTGAACTCTTTTCTTCTCTACATTCTTTTGTTTGGCGGTTTCATCGGCATGCTTTTCTACAACCCCGACATCGTTTTTCCAGCATTCACCACCTTTAAAAGTGAATCCCTGGGCTATCTTTTTCCGATGCTTTTCGTTACCGTTGCCTGTGGCGCCATAAGTGGCTTTCATTCGCTGGTCGCCTCTGGAACTACTGCCAAGCAACTCAATGTTGAATCGGATGCGAAGCCGGTAGCTTTTGGCGGAATGCTCATCGAAACCTTTCTGGCGATTCTTGCCCTTCTTACCGCAGCAATTTTATCACCGGAAGTTTTCGCGCAAGATATAGCCAGTAAGGGGCCAGTGGGCGTTTTTGCCAATGGTATGGCCAATGCAATTGGTTCAATTCCGGGGCTTAAACTTGAGCCGGCTGTTTTGGTAAGTTTCGTTTCCCTGATAGTTTCGGCTTTTGCCTTGACCAGCCTCGACACCGCCACGCGCCTGGGACGGTTTGCATTTCAGGAAATGGCCGAATTTATGCCTGAAAAAATCAAGCAGCCATTTAAAAACAAGCACCTTGCAACCTTCATGACCATCCTTCCTGCCGCGGCACTTATGTTTACCGGCCAATGGAAAGCAATATGGCCGCTTTTCGGTTCAGCCAATCAACTTCTTGCTTCGATAGCTCTACTAAGTATTGCGGTATGGTTTTACCACCGCTTTAAAATCAGGCCCGTTTTTGTGATGATTCCAATGGTTGTTATGTTTCTGGTTACCTGTGTTGCCCTGATAAACCTCATCCAGGTTAACATGGCCAAACAAGGCTATCTACTTGCCGGTTTAAGCGGGATATTGCTTGTTCTGGCCGCTTTTCTCGCCTGGGAAGCAATAGGGGTCCTGAGAAGAAAGATTTCCAAAGCTGAGGTTGAAACCGCATGACAGTTTTACAGGCCATAAGAGAGGACATAACCAGACTCGATGTTGATGCCATTGTTAACGCTGCCAACAGTTCGCTTCTTGGTGGCGGTGGGGTGGATGGGGCTATTCATCGAGCGGCCGGACCACAGTTGCTCGAAGAATGTCGGAAATTAAAAGGCTGTGCAACCGGTCAGGCAAAAATGACTGCCGGCTACAATCTCAAGGCTCGAAAAGTTATACATACGGTTGGACCGGTCTGGCGAGGAGGAAAGGAAGGTGAGTTAGCGCATCTTGCATCCTGCTATCGCAATAGCCTGGAAATTGCTCTTGCCGCCGGCCTTGGATCAATTGCATTCCCATGCATCAGCACCGGTGTTTACGGCTTTCCTGCCCAACCGGCAGCCGAAATTGCCGTCAGAACAGTAAAAGAATTCATCGCAGAAAACTCTGGCTTAAGTCTTGTCATCTTTTGTTGTTTTTCAAGCGAAGATTTGAAACTTTATCAAAAGCTTCTTATTTAAGTTTTGCAATTTTGGCCAGAAGTATTAAAATACTTTTATGTTAAAGAGAACCCTGGTTGCTATTTTTTCTTTTGCGCTGCTTGCTTTGTCTTTTTTTCTAATTGGTTGCCGCGAGAAGCCCAATGAAATCACTTTTATGGTTGGCGGTGCGCCAAATGAACTGATGTTTTTTGAGGCTTTGCTGCGCAATTTTACAGTTAAAACCGGCATTCCGGTTACCCTGATCCGTCAATCTACCGATTCTGCACAACGGAAACAGGGAATTCTTCTGGCCTTGCGCGGTCGGCAAAGTGAGCCGGATGTAATGCTGCTGGATGTTGGCTGGATCGGCCAAATCGCAGCTTCGGGCTGGCTTGAACCCCTTGAACCATACCAGATCGATTCGACGCCCTTTTTTAAAAGTGTTATCGATCTTGCCGACACCTACGAAGGAAAATTGATTGGCCTGCCTCTTTATATCGATGGTGGCCTGCTTTATTACCGCAAAGACCTGCTTGAAAAATATGGTTTTTCAGGGCCGCCAGAAACATGGGCCGAACTGCGCAGCATGTGCGAAAAGGTTATGCCTGGTGAAAGAGCTGAGAACCCGAATTTCTGGGGTTATGTCTGGCAGGGTGCCCAATATGAAGGCTTGAGCTGTAATGCCCTTGAGTTTTTCACCTCTGCCGGCGGCGGCTTTTTTGTCGGCACAGCGACTCCGAAAATCTATCAGAAGGCCAACATTGAAGCTCTCGAATTTATGGTTTCTCTTATTCAGCAGAACCCTGTTTCACCGCCAAATACATTTACCGACATGAAAGAAGAAGAAGCCAGACTGATGTTTCACAACGGCAATGCACTTTTTCAACGAAACTGGCCCTATGCCTGGGGTTTACATAACGCTTCCGACTCGCCGATCAAGGGCAAGGTCGGAATGGCTCCTTTGCCAGGCTTCGCAGCAGGGAAGGGCGCTTCAACTCTCGGCGGCTGGCATATCGTCATTTCCAGATTTTCTGACAAAAAGGCGGAAAGCGCCGAGTTGATAAAGTTTCTCACTTCTGCAGAAGTACAAACGGCAATGGCGGTTCGACTTGGCTGGAACCCTGGCCGCGCCGATGTCTACGATGATCCGATCATCCTGAAAGCAAACCCGGCTTTGGCAGATTTGAAAAAGGTTTTTGCCGGTGCGGTACCCCGGCCGGTAATTCCCTATTATTCAGGGGTTTCCCAAATCCTGCAAAAACATGTCAGTGCCGCACTCGCGGGTAGAACCAAGCCGCAAGCGGCTCTTGAACTGGCGCACAAAGAGATTGCCCAACTTATTGAGGGCTACGGCATCAAGATCGTAGACCCGGCACAAAAATCCATTGGAGAATCAAGGTAATGGCTGAAAACTTTCTCTGGCAAAGCTACGAAAAAACTGAAGTGCGCAGCGCCTGGTTTTTTATCTTTCCCTTGCTTCTGGTAGTCGGAATATTCATTCTTTTGCCGGTTATCGGCACCTTTTACAACAGCTTTTTCCTTGATGTTTCCTACCTGCCAAAAAAGTTTGTCGGCTTGAAAAATTATGTAAACCTTTTGAGTTCTCCTGATTTCTGGCAGGCATTGAAGTTTACCTTTGCCTACGCTGCTGCCGCTGTTTCCCTGGAAGCGGTTTTCGGGGTTCTTTTTGCACTGCTGCTCAACGAAGTCTTTATCGGAAGGGGCTTCCTGCGAGTGGTCATTCTTATTCCCTGGGCCATTCCCACCATAGTTTCTGCGCGAACCTGGCAATTGATATATGAATACAACTATGGGGTGATGAATTATCTGGTTGTAACTCTGGGTATTGCTCCCGAGCGGATCAACTGGATGGGTACCGAATTTGGTGCTTTCTGGGCTCTGGTATTTGCCGATGTCTGGAAAACCACACCATTCGTGGTGCTGATTCTGCTGGCCGGTTTGCAGGCAATTCCGGAAGATCTTTATCAGCAGGCGAAAGTCGATGGTGCCGGCATGTTTCGCAGATTCTACAAGATCACCCTGCCTCTTTTAATGCCGGTTCTCGTGATTTCGCTAATCTTTCGCACCATAGATTCGTTGCGCATGTTCGATCTGGTTTATGTTCTGACCGGCGGCGGCCCGGGCGGCTCAACCAGAACCCTTTCTTATCTGGGTTATGAAGCCTTTGCCAATGACAGTTTCGGTATGGGCTCGACCATTTCAGTCATAACTTTCTTGCTGTCACTTGCAGTGACCCTGATTTACCTGCGCGTCGGCAAATTCTCGGAGCAGATAAAATGACCAGGGAAGAAATCATTAGAAAAGCGCTTATCTTTACCGGAAGCATGTTTTTGCTCTCTTTTACCCTTGCGCCGTTTATCTGGATGCTTTGGATTTCCCTGGCTGACCGCGCCGATTTTCTGATCACCGGCCAGATACAATATTCTCTGGAAAATTACCGCCAGGTATTGACCGCTGATTCGTTGCATTTTCTCGACTATCTTTACAATAGTCTGTTGATTTCAATCATCACCGCAACTGCGGTTACTGTTTTTTCAAGCATGGCCGCCTATGCCGTTTCAAGAATGCGGTTCCCCGGCCGATCGGTGGTGCCGCTATTGATTCTGGCGATGTCGATGTTTCCGCAGGTCAGCATAATCGGCTATCTCTTCGAAATGTTTGCCAACCTGGGGTTGATTAATAGTCACCTGGCCCTGATTTTGCCATACATTGCCTGGACCATCCCGATTGCACTCTGGATCAACCTCAGCTATTTCAGCCAGATTCCACTGGCACTTGACAAGGCGGCTCTGGTCGATGGGGCGGGCAGAATGAAAGTTCTTTTCAGGATTATTTTTCCCATAGCTCTGCCGGGAATTTTCTCTTCGGCACTGCTGGTTTTTATTGCCTGTTTTAACGAATTTTTGTTCGCAATAATGTTGACAATAGATTATTCGGCGCAGACCTTGCCGGTAGGCATCGCTTTGTTTCAGGGCCTGCACGGCGAGATTCCATGGGGCAATCTCATGGCCGCCTCGGCGATTGCCTCGATTCCATTGGTTATAATGACGCTGGTATTTCAGCGCTACATCGTTCAGGGCCTTATGGGCGGAGCGGTAAAGGGCTGATCAGGAGAAAAAATGATGAATGCGACAAAAATTACTCTGAAAAATCTTGCTAAAAGCTTTTTTACTTTTCGCGGCAGAATTGATGTTCTTAAAAGCATCGACCTTGAAATTCAGCCCGGTGAATTTTTTGTCCTGCTCGGGCCTTCAGGCTGCGGCAAGAGCACGATGCTTAACCTGATCGCCGGCCTTGAAAAACCCTCTTCCGGAGAAATGTTTTTTGATGATGACCTTATCGCCAACGCCAGCGGCAAATTTCTTGGCCCCTTTGAACGGGATATCTCGATGGTTTTTCAAAGCTATGCCTTGTACCCGCACATGACTGTCGAACAGAACATCGCTTTTCCGCTGACCAACCTGCCACAAGTGCCTTCGCCACAAGAGATTGCCGGCAAGGTTAAAGAGGCTGCGCAACAGCTGCAGATCGATCATCTGCTCGATCGAAAACCGGCAGAACTTTCCGGTGGGCAAAGACAGCGTGTTGCCATCGGTCGGGCTATCGTGCGAAACCCGCGGGTGTGTTTGATGGATGAGCCGTTGAGCAACCTCGATGCCAAACTGAGAAACGAAATGCGAGCCCACTTGAAAGATCTGCAGAAAAGAATCGGCGTGACCAGCGTTTATGTTACCCATGATCAACTTGAAGCCATGACTATGGGCAGCCGGATTGCGGTTTTGAATAACGGCTTCATTCAGCAGATCGGCACCCCGGTTGAAATTTACCGCAAACCCGTGAATGAATTTGTGGCAAAATTCATTGGTTCTCCGACCATGAATCTGCTCAAGGGCATACTTAAAGAAGAAGACGGGCGTCTTTTCCTAAAAACTGAAAGCATGAAAGTTCGCCTGCCCGAATCAACCGCCGCAGCGCTAAAGAAACAAAACATCGAGCGTCTGACTCTGGGCATTAGACCCGAACGCCTTTATTCAAGGGAGAATGATGCTGATCTGGAATTGAAGGTTGATGTGGTTGAGAATATCGGTCCTGAGTTTCTCGTTTATTCGTTCCACGAAAATGGGCAAATTGTCATCAGATCAGGAGAAGAGCCCGGTGGCGCAACCATGCGCCTGGGCATAGACCCTGATTATCTGCATCTTTTCGATGAAAAGGGCAACCGAATAAACCTTCAGGTGCAAAACAATGACTGAGAAAGACCGTGAAAACCCGAGTGAAGTTGATCATCAGAGCGCTTTGAGCCTTAAAAATTCATCGCCAACCAATGAACTTGCGGTTTATCGAACCAGCCTGGCCAATGAGAGAACCCTGCTGGCTTATCTACGCTCAGGTATGGCATTGATTATTGCCGGTGCGACAATTTCCCACTTTTCCCAGGATGTTTTCTATCTTGTATTAGGAATGGTTTGCATTCTTGCCGGCCTGGCCACGGGCGGCATCGGCTCGGCCAGATATCGAAACATGCAGAAAAAGATTTATCGGGTAATGGCAGGAGAAGAAAACCGACCGAATTGAAGCTGTTTTACCAGTTTTCAAGCCGGCCGGTATCCATTCGCACCCTTTAGCGCGGGTTATTTATGCTTTTCAATCATCAGCTCAAGAAAAAGTGTTTCTTTGCCTTCATGAAGCGGCAGCATTACCCATTTTTTAGTTTTCAGTTGAATTGTATTTGCAAATTTCTGGTTGGTTTTTAGCTTACTACCATTGACAACCGATGTGCCATAGACGTGAACTTCATTGAAAATTCTGAGCTGGTCTGCTTCTTCGGTCTCGTTGAAGATAGTTCTAATCTTATAATCGAGACGATTGGAGCTATTGTCATTGGTTTTTTCGCTCGAACTATCAACTTCAATGGTTGCCTGTTTGCCAGGCATGGCAATCACCGCCGGCGCAGCAACGATTTTCGCTTTTTCGTTGCGTTCCTTTTCCGGCAGGGCGGCAAAATCGGCGATGCTCATCGAGATTCCCGGATTCAATTGCCAGACACGGTATGAAAGTTTATGTGAACGGTCTTTGAGGTCAAGTCTCATTGCCGCCTGCAGGTATTCTTGCACTACTTCATTGGAGCCTTCGATGACAATCTTGTCGCTATCGGGGGTGAGAATAACGTCTGGTGAAAGAGCCTCAGCCGGGGTTCCGTCCGTTTTTTTTAAGTTCCCGGGTGCGTTTTCGTCAGAACCTTTTTCTGAAAAAGCTTTGAGCAGGCGAATCATTCTGGATGGTGACATCGACTTTAAACGGTAATGGGCCTGGGCGAGCTTCTTTTCCTGTTTTTCTTTCGGCAACAAAACAAAAACGCCGTTGCGGTTTTCATAATGCAGATCAGTTATGGCGCAAATTGTATCGAGCGCCTGTTCGAGAGTTGCATCGATCAGTCTGATGGTAACTTTCTTGTGTACACTGGAATGCAAAACAATGTTTGAATTTGAACGCGTGGCGATTAGCGGCAGAAGCACGCGCAGATCGACATCTTTGAAATCCAGTGAAATTTTTTCCTGAAAACTTTGCGGCAACTTATTGGATTTGGTTTTCAATCGTTCTTTGAGGGTGGCAATTGTCTGCTTTTCACCGTCAGTCTTGGCTTTCGCTTCAAGTTCTTCGAGGATTTGTTCTGAATCGCCCTCACCATTCAGAATTCTGAGGCAGGAAAGATGAAATCCGGCTTTTTCTGCTTCGGCAGAGGAGCCTGCTGCTGCAGCCCTGAGAATTTCTTCGACACTTGCGTCAGGACCGACAGTCCAGAGCTTGAGGATTGCGTCGTCAAGGGACATTGCAGAAAACACTTGCATCGAGAGGGCAAACACCATAGCTGTAAGAACAGAGACAAGATAGATCTTTTTCATTAGGGGTTCTCCTTATTTGATTTTTCTTCGCTATGGTTATTATCTGCAACTAATGTCACAGGGCGATGACGATTATGTAACAACTTTGTAACAGTTCAAATTTTAAGACTATAGCCGAAGCCGCGAACGGTTACCAGCGTCTGGGGCTCGCTTTCCGGTTCAAGTTTGCGTCGTAGTCGGCCAATGTGCACATCGACCGCACGGCTGTCTTCGAGGTCATCGATGCCCCAGATATGATCGATAATCTGCTCGCGGCTCAAAACCTGGTTTCGGTTGGTCCAGAAATATTCAAGTAATTGCCATTCGGTGGCGGTGAGATTCACCGGGGTGTCGCCGGCAATGGCTTCGCGTCTCTGAAAATTGATGGTCAGGCGGCCGATTTGCGGGGAAGGGTCGCTGCCGGTTCGATCAAAGCGCCGTAAAACCGCCTTGACTCTGGCTATCAATTCTCTGATTCTGAAGGGTTTGGTGACATAATCGTCGGCTCCGGAATCAAGAGCTTTGATTATGTCGATTTCACGGTCGCGAATGGTGCAGATTATTACCGGCAGTTGAATTCCTTGCTGCCGTTGAATTTTAAGCCAGTCGGCGCCATTACCATCGGGCAGGTTAAGGTCGAGAAGAATCATGTCTGGCGTTTCATTGCTCAGTATTTGTGCCGCAGAATTCAGGTCTGGCGCCGGCAAAGGAACAAATCCGTCGAATTCAAGATTGTCGCAGAGAAGTTCGCGAATGACCTGTTCATCTTCAACTACAAGTATTTTTGTCATTTTTCTCCCTTCCAGACGGTGACCATCCAGATGCCTCCTTCAGTTCTTTTCTCAGCATAAAACTCGCCGGAATGGGTTTGCACAATCTGTTTAACCAGGAACAGGCCGGTGCCGCTGCCGCCACGCTCGGCTCGATAGGGCAACGCTTCACTGAGCAGGTCAATTTTGCCTTGAGCCTGCAGCGGGAAATTTTTCCCCCGGTCACCGATCTTTATTAGAACTGCGGGCTGGTTTGCCAATATGCTGTCTTCACAGACAATTTGCAGTTCACGTCCTTCTGCAGCGTGCCTGATCGCATTTTCGAGCAGATTGATCATGGCCCGTTCGAACATGTCATAATCTGCATGAAGTGAAACCTGGTTGGCATAGTTTTCAATGATTTGCCAGTCCTGCATGCGCGGTTTGAAGCGATTCAGCAGAGCTCTCAGGGCCGTTTCCGGAGAAAAAGCTTTCAGGTCCGGATCGATAGAATGTTGGCGTAGGCGCACCGAAAGCAACAGACGATCGAAAAGCTCACCGGCTTTTTGAGTTTCATTCTGCAGCTGATTCAGGTAGCGGTTGTACTGCTCTTCGTTTTTATAGCGTTTAAGGGCAAGGGTCTCGGCAATGAAGCTGACGATGGTTATCGGGGTTTTCAGGTCATGGGCCGTTTGACGAAAGAAAAGTTCTTCTTCTTCAAGCAGTTGAGCCCGTTGCATGGTTTGCCACTGGTGTAAAGCGAAACCGAAAAGCCCGATTATCGCGAGAGAAGTCAATAAAATCAGCAGTAAAAAGCCGCCAGGCACGGGCGCTGCACTAACCTGCCGGGTAATGGCGACTTTCAGGCCAAGAGCATTGGTTAAGGGGTAGGCATTACTTCCTTCAAGATCGATGGACAGACTGGCGATATCGTTGAAACCCGCGGCAATGAACTTTTCTTCGAGCCCTTTAACCACCATCCTGGCAGGGAAAGCGATCTTGCCCGTCGAAGTTTCTACTATCAGAGCATTTTCGAGCCATCCTGGCCGGACTTCCGGGCTATATGAGATTTTATAACAGTTAAAAAGAAAATCAAGCCAATCTGCAAGATCAGCAGGCAGCTCAAGCCATTCTCTGCCGTTTTCCGGCACCATGGTTGGCGCGGGCATTTTGCCCAGTCGCCAAAGCCATTGTTTGGCAGCTTCAATGTTTTTCTCGCGGCAGAACGAATCGACAATCTGTAAGACTGCTTCAGTCTTGAGAGTTCGTCCATTTGCCAGAAGATAATCAAATTTT
>CAZTHA010000115.1:0-11210 GCA_964613435.1 uncultured bacterium | reverse complement strand
GCTTCAAGTTCAGGGTCCAGAGAGAAATCGACCCTCTGATTTCTGACCCGAAAACAAGCATGGCGCAAGGTTGTATACAGGTAAGCCCTTATGTTCTCAACCTGGGTCATTTTTTCATGCTCTTTCACCCATGGAAGAAAGGCCTGATGTACTGCGTCTTCTGCCTGTTCAGGGGTTAGTCTCAAAGAATGAACCGCATACTGAATCATCTGATCGGCATAGGCGTCATAGATCTTTTCCAGAGCTACTTTCGGATTCTTCCGATACTCTATTTTCAACTCATTGTTGTTAATTGCTGTTTTCATAAGTTTTCATCCAGGTAGAGTCAAAAATGCCACATTTTTATCTAAAAAAGTTTTGTGTTTTTAAAAAAGTGAAGAAAAATAGCTTTATATTATTTCCCGGCACCGATCAAATCATGGTTGACCCCAGGTTTTTTTTTCATGAGAATCCCGTGTTCGGTAAATGGAAAAGGATTCCCATTGCTAAATTTGGCAAAATTTGTGCGCCTGAATCTGCAGAAAGATTGGTCATTAATAGAGGAAAACTTTAGAATAGCAGCCTTTCAGCTTGCTTTTTTTGTTGTAGCGATGATAGTTGCTGCGGTTTTCAATAGCCTGGGTTATCGGGAAAAATCTGAAATCATCTGGGGCATCGTTTACTCGGCTTTGACCTTTCTTTCACTTTTACTTCCGATGATAAAGAAAAGGTTAACAAAAACTGCGTAACAGGCCTATTCTTTTTCTACGAGCGGTTGAGACTATCAAGATCTGTACATCTCTGAAAATAAAAAAAAACGCCGCTTCCACAATAGTTGCTGCGGTTTTTTTATTATGAAGCCTTTTATTCAAGAGTATGGTAAGAAGAATTTTGGCTGAAAAATGGCCGAAGATTTACAGAGATGGGATTATATGAATTTGAAAAGAACTGAAAACATTCCGGAGCAGGGAGTATTAAGACCTCCCAGCGAATCGAGAAGCCTGTTGATAAGGGTTGTCAGGGGTTGTCCCTGGAATCAATGTGCCTTTTGCCCGGCCTACAAAAATGAAAAATTCTCGCTTCGGCCCCTTGAGGACGTGATTTCTGACATTGATCAGCTTGCGCTTAAGCAAGATTCAAATCGTTTTGATTCAGCCTTTCTTCAGGATGGCGATGCCCTGGTGGCACCAGTTGAAAACTTAATCAGAATTATTGAGCAGATTAGATTGCGATTTCCGGAAATCAGCCGAATAACCGCATATTCTCGCAGCAGAACTCTGGCAGCGAGAAAAATAGAAGAGCTGCAAAAGCTTAAAGCTGTGGGATTGGGTCGAATTCATATTGGCCTGGAAACTGCAAATGACAAGGTTCTTGAATTAGTTAACAAGGGGGTTGACTCTGAAACGCAGTTAAAAGGTTGTTTAAATGCAAAAGAAGCCGGTCTTGAGATTTGCTGCTATTACATGCCCGGGCTTGGTGGAAAAGCTTTTTCAAATCAACATGCCGACAATACGGCGGCATTGATTCGCAAGGTTTCTCCCCATCATGTCAGATTGCGAACCTGCATTATAATTGAAAATACTGGCCTGGAAAAAATCTGGCGAGAAGGCTTGATGGTGCCGATAAGTGAAGAAGAGGCGGTGCAGGAAATCAAAAGGTTCATTGAAGGCATTAAGGATACGCATACCAACCTGATCAGCGATCACCGAATCAATTTGCTTCTGGAACTAAGAGGCAGGCTTCCTGATGAATATTCTAAATTAATGGATACTATCGAAAATTTTGAGAGCCTGTCTTCTTGCGATAAAAAACTTTTTATCGCTGGAAGAAGGACCGGGCAAATCAAAATTTTAGCTGAATTAAACCATGCTGAAACCCGCAAAAAGCTTGAAGAAATTGCAAAAAAATATGTGCCTGCATTGCCTGTTTCTGTGTCTATACTGTTTTAGAGGCTCAGGGTTGCTATTAGTGAACGTTCCGTTGCCTAAATCCTGGTAAAAAAGTCAGAAATTTCTCTTAGTTCTATGGTTTACGTTTAAAACCGCTCTTAACGGCGCGAGTTGTGCCATCGCCGATGCGCTTTTCGGCAAGGATTCTGATTTCTTCTTCTTTGTACTTTTCAAAGGTTTCGTAGATCTGTGCCGAAAAGTTCAAGGTTGCCGACTTTTCGCGGGCATAAAACTTTTCCAGCATTCTTTGGGTTTCCGGGTAACCACCATCGAGTGCGTTGACTCCTTCAACCACGCCTAGTGCCCGACTGGTGGCGTAATTCAATCTTGCCTCTTCAAGAGTCGTGAGTTGATCTTTGATTCTTTGGCGTAGATCCTCAGACTCAGGCAGATTTTTAAAACGCTCGGTGAGTTGCTCGTCGATTCTCGCTCCTTCGCCTTTGAGGCTTTCGAGCCTTTTGTCGAAATCATCAGATTTTCGTCGTCCGGTCATGGCCAGATATGTAAGTTTTACTCCCTCAGCTTTCCAGAATTCGATTAAAAGTGCAAAGCGCAATAAAGAGTATTCCTGCTGCTTTTGTTCGAGAAGCTTCATTGCATTCAGAGAGGTTGAGAAAACCTGTTCGTAATTTTTCAGTCTTGTCTCATCCGATGCGATAGTCTCGATTGTAACTATTGTTTTGGCGAGCAAGGTTTCAATCTGGTCCCGTGGCTGAAAAGAGCGGTAGTCGGAGAAAGTCAACAATGCGCTCTGTGCAAGTTTGAGAAAGACAAAAATCTCGCGCAGGGACTCGGAAAAGCCTTTGCCTGAAAAAAACGACTCGGGGCTAACCAGGCGATTGAATTCGTCTAAACCTGTTTTGCCATCTTCCAGCTTCTTTTCAAATAGATCATTGATGCTGCCGCCACCGGACTTGAGAAATATGCTTCTGAGGCTTTTCAGCTGTTCGTTAAGACCTGAAACTCCAATGATTGAGCGAAGCTGGTTCTTGAGCACCTCAAGATTCTGATTATTGGTCTCGATTTTGGCCTGAACTTCTTTTTCAAGCTCGGTGAGATTTTCAGGGTGGTTGTGTGTCAGACCCATCGCATCTTTTACCCAGAACAAGCCGCGTTGAAGACTTCCCTTGTGGGCAACGTTTTCACGACCACAAAAATTGCAGAAACTTGAGTTCTCAAGAATGACAAAACCGCACTGGCTACAGGGTATTCGCTTTTCCATGGTAATTGGCTTTCCCAAAAGTTGATTACCAAGAATTTAGCACTGATCTTTGCATTTGACCAAATGTTTTTGCAGCGAGAAAACAAAATTAATGGCGGGTTTATGGTTCATCTGGGAAAAACACTGCAGTTGCGTTATTATTAATCGCTTGGGGGCTTTCAACTTTTTAAAAAATCTGCTATTTTATGCCATATTGAGAGAAACCTGGCCTGAATACGGGTAATATTACGATCAAGAAAGTCAGGGGTAGAGATGGATTCAAAAATTGCCAAACAGTTTATTCGTTCCACTTCAACAGTCTTCAGTGAAATCAGTAACTTAAGTTTACTTAGCGTCGACCAGGAGTATTTTGCCCATGGCTACCGGGCTCCGGCTGAAGTTTCGGTCTATTTCACCATATCCGGAGCCTTTGACGGACAACTTATTATTGTTCTGGACGAACCAATGGCAATCAAGCTGGCCTCGGTCTGTTTACTTGGGGCTTCGGTTACAAATTTTGACCGGATGGCCGAGAGTGCCGTTTGTGAGTTCGGAAACATGATCGGAGGCTCAGCCGGCAAGCGGTTGCTTGAAATTGGCTTTGATTGTGATATTTCTCCGCCCACGATCAAACATGGCAAAGAGGTTGATACCAGCGCCCCAAGTTTTGTTGCCGGATTTGAGTGCGAATGGGGAAAACTCCGGCAAATTTTGAAGTTCGCCAGCAGTTCCCAGATCAAATAAGCTGTTGTCGATGCCGCCAGAAAAGCATAGGGAGTAATTGTTTTGGCAAAGAAAATATTGATTGTAGATGATGCATTAATTGTTCGCACCAGTCTCAAATTCCTTTTTGAATCTAACGATTACACGATTATGGAAGCCGAAACCGGCGATGAGGCGGTAAAAAAATATCAAACTTTCAAGCCGGATCTTGTAACAATGGATATAACCATGCCTGACATGGATGGGATTGCCGCGGTTAAAGAGATTCTGAAAATTGATCCCAAAGCGAGAATAATCATCTGTTCCGCCATGGGGCAGAGCAACAAGGTCAAAGCCGCACTAGCGGCAGGAGCAAAGTCTTTTTTGGCAAAGCCAATTAATCCTGATCGGGTTTTGAGTGTGGTCAAAAGCTTCCTCGAATGATTCCTTTGGCGACAAATTCTACTCTCAGCACACTGGCATGGGCTTTGCCCAGCGACTGCCAAACTCAGAGGTAAAGAGGTCGTGCTGTATTATGAAACCTTTGGCAAGAATCATCGCGACTATGTTGAAGATGGTTATAACGATTTTCTGCTTCTGGCATAAGTTAATCCAACTGGCAAAGCCTGCCTGGTTGGATTTGTTTTCTTTAGAAAACCCGTATCATTTTCTGATAGAATATACAAAGAAATGAGGCTATTGCAACAACCAGGATTGCGTTTGAGCTGCAAAAAGCCGAGCCTGTAGGGCGCGGTGCTTTTGCGTGAGAACTGCCAAGTCTGTGTGCTCGTCTTTACTCTTTTGCTTTTTGACCGAACGGAACAAAATACAGGTCGTCAACGGTTTTGCTCTTGCCATCTCTACCTATGCTGAAAACTTCAGGAGGATTCCCTGCTGTAAATTGCAGGGGTTGGCTTCGGATCAAATCCTGTGGTAATGGTTTCCCAAACCAAGTTTCCAGCTCCTTTAAGGATGCGGGCCATTTCCCGTTTTCCTTTTTAAATGCGTGAATAATCAAAGCAGCTTTGGCACCTTCAATAAGTTGTCTTGCCTTTACATCCAGCAATACATAGAACGGAAGGTTGTCGGTGAAAATACCTAAAAGCGCTAATCTGGAAAACTGGTCTGGAAACAGAAGGTTCTTGAAAATGGCGAGATTGCTTTCAGAATCGAGATTTGAAAAAATCTGCTTGTATTTTGCATTGAAGGGGTTGAATGCCCGCTGGGCCTTTTCATAAGGGTTCGCCAGAGCAACTATTAATGGGTCGTAAAGAGGGTCAAGGTAGGTTTTGAGTTCCTTTTTATCCCCGAAAAGGGCTGAAAGCAAAGGAAGCCTTCTGCCATATCTGATTTGAGTTTTGCCATCTGACTCTTCTTTTGCTATCTGTTGCCCGAAAGCCAGAGGAATCTGTTTGTCAAAAGCCATTACATCGCTGATTTTTGCCATTCGATCTATTTGGTTCTGCAACTTTGACAGAATCGTAAACAAATCTGCTTTATTCTCTACCAGTTGATCGGCATTCTCAATGAGGCCGACAGCAGCAATTTCAATCAAATAACAGGTTTGCATTCTTCTGGCTTTGTCTGGATGACTTAACCGGTTATTTTCAAATGCAACAGCCAGATCTAAAATGCCAAGGAAGATTGCGCGCGCATCCTTAACCAGGCCTTTATGGATCAAATATTTTCCTGCAACATACCATTTAATTGCTTCATCATGGATCTCTTCGAAAGCTACGCCAGATTTACTGAAAACAACGGTGTCCGAAGCGGCAGGCAAATGATCTGAACTTAGCTCAGGTATGGACATGTGGTTACTTAAGTTTTCGCAAAATTGTGCGAAATCTGGTCTGACTTTGAAGAAGTTTTCAATGGCGACTGCATCGATGGGTGAAGATGCGTAATTTGGTTCGATGCCGGCTTCGCAAATAAGGTAGGGGGAGTAAAAAAGCCTTGTCAGATCAGCATTCTGGCTTTCAGACAATCTATATTTACTCAGACATGCTGACAAGTTGCTGTCAGTTTTTTTCTCAGCGAGTATTTCAAGTTGATCCAGGCTCAGCCCACTATTTACGAGCGAAAGTGCTGTGAGTTCCGAATTTGCGTTCTTTAAAGAATGCTTGACCCGCAAGCCGTTTATACCAATTGCCAGAAGTAATACCAGTATAATGATTCCTTTTATGCTTCCTGCTCTAAAATCTGGTTTCATGGAGGAAAATCCCTTCATTTAATTCCTGTATATTTCTAATTATCATGATAAAGCATATAGAAGCAAAAGCTAAATTCGGAAGAAAACGTGCAAAAAGGCTGAGAAAAAATGCCAACTTTAATCAAGGATTGGTTTTTTTACCAAAACAAATGTAATAATGAAAAATTGGGGTCCAGTTAAGCCGGGCCCCAAGATTAATATTAGAGAACTTTGAGTGTTAAACTTAAATTGTTGTCTTAGATGCTTTCTAGCTGCTTTAGCTTTCTTGCGGCATAGCGGTCGTTTTCGTGCACGAGTTGGAATTGCAGAATCTCCTGCAGATCTTTGGCAACGACTTCTGCTAAAGGATTCCTGTCTTTTTTCAGGCCTTTCAGCGCTTTTAAAACTTCGTCGACAACTATGTAAGAATGTTCGTTGAGATCATTGCGAATTTCCTGGTTGAATTTACGTCTGATTGCCTGAAAGCGGCGACCAGCAACCGAATCCTGTGTTCCGTTGTCGCTGATTTTTGCCAGGGTTTTCATGCGGGCGAGTTTAAGATTTACGGGAATGCGATATTGGCTTGAATAAACGATTTGGCCGCTGATTACCGAGCCGATGTAAGCTCCGACAATTGTGCCAGGCCCGGGAAAAAGCAATGATCCGATCGCCGAACCAAGCGATCCGCCGACGCTCGAGCCAATCATTTCGGGAATACTTTTCAAAAGAGCAAGAATTAAAAACCTGCTGAAATAGCCAAGCTTGCCGGTGAGAAAAACAATCTTTTCCAGATTCGTGTCGCCCATGGCGTCGGCACGCTGTTTAAGCTCTGCTTTGAGAGAATCTAGTTTCTCCGGCGAGAAAGTAGTTAAGGCATCAGCGGTTATTGAAGCGAGTTTTCTCATTCTGGCTTCATCGAGAAATTTCAAAATAGTTTCGCCGGCCGGCGTATAGGCCAGGTTAACCCCGGGGGTGACTCGGGCGATTCCTGAAAGAATGCTTTCCTGAAATACTATCAGTTCACCACTAAGCTCATAAGTGACCTTGCCCTGTTGCAATGAAGGATTTTTGAAGCCCAGATCGAAGGCAACCTGGCCGTTACTGGAAAAAATTCTTTCACCTTTTAAAATGGTTTTATGCAGGCTTTGCGATACGACAATCATGCCATCGATCTCAATATAAAGACGATGGAATTTTGCATCGTAAAAACGGTCTTTTATGGCAACTTGCGACCCGGACTTTTCGTTGAACTCGGCAACAAAAGAATTAATCGCTGAAATGCTCTTTTCAGCAATTTTCTTATGAAGTTTGTCCGCTTCCGGTCCGAAAAATTTCTCGTTATTCGCGGCAAAAGCTACACAGCATTGTAAAACTACAAAAAGAACCAATAAAACCCGGTTCAATAAATTTCTATGGTTATTCACAGTATATTCTCCAGAAAGTTTTTCTGAAGTTAAAGCAATTTCTGTGCCTGAAATTATTGCGCAATCAGAAAGGGTTCCGGGGCAAGAGACTGGGAATTGCTAAAATAATGTCAGCAGGCGAAAAAAAATCGGCAGGCCGTTCAGATTCAGTTCTACTGTTTCTGCCTGACCTGCCGGTGAAGCTATTGGTTGACAAGAGTCGAAGTCGTCGGGATCAATATTTAACCGAACATCCGTAAGAGCGTGTAACCGGCATAGATAAAGGTTTGCCTGCTTTGATTTCTGCAAAAGCCTGCTCGATGTAATTGACTGCAGTTTTGATCTCTTCATGATCCCGTCCGGGTTTATCATCAATGGCACCCATATAGACCAGTTTGCCCTGAGGGTCGATGATGAACATTTCCGGAGTTGTCCGGGCCATGTAGAGGTTGCCGACCACACCTTCAGAGTCGAGAAGGATGGCAGTGGGGTTAGCTTTCTTTTCAACTACCAGTTCTTTCCATTTTTCGGGTGAAAAATGCCCCTGTTTACCCTGTGCGGAAGAGCAAATTGATAGCCAGACAACATCTTCGCCGGTAAATTTCTTCTGCAGGGCCTGCATGTTGCCGGTATCGTAATGCTTTCTTACGAAAGGGCATTCATAGTTGGTCCATTCAAGAACGACATATTTGCCTTTGAATGAGCTGAGCTGGTGTTCCTGTCCATCGAGATCGCGCAGCTTGAAGTCGGGTGCCAATTCACCAATCGCCAGGGGTGAAGGCGGCTCCATCGCCGAAAGATATAAACCGCCGCTAATGGCAATTATTATAACAGCCAGTAAAATTCTAAATTTCATAATAGAACCTCCATTTACATGTTTATTTGAAATTGAATAATAAAGCAAAATTTGCATCCGGGGAGATCGATAGAACTCCTGATAGGTTCTCGCCGAGAGGAACTCCTGTTCGAGTCAAATTGACCACCAGCTGACCACCCTCCAGCTTAAGGCTGGTATAACCATGGCGAAACAGTCCCTGGTCAGCAGGAAAGAAAATTGCCTGAGCAAGTTGCTGATCGCTGAAGCCGGTATCGGTTGAAATACTCAATTTAACCGAGCGATTGTCATAGGTTGCCACACCGGTAAAACCGGTTCCAGGCTGTGGAATTCGTTCGACAAATGTCTGGAATCGTTGTTGAGCTTTTTGGGCAAGTTCCTGATTCATGTCGCTCTGGGGAAAGGTAAGGCTAACCTTGTCGTCCTGGCCAATACAAATTTCATCACATACCAGCCAGGAAACATCGGCAGAAATTTCTACCTGAGTTTCTGTATTATAGTCTTCTGGCACAGAAAGCTTGAACATCAGCAGGAGTTCTTTTTCGTGCCCAAATGTCGCAAACGGTGGTTTGGAAAACAACTGTGGGGCCACCCAGATTGGCTCTGAAATGGAAAAGCCTTCGGGGAGTTTCCAGTCGATTTGTGGCTCAGTTCCGGAATCGCCGGGATTTTTCCAGTAGATATGCCAGCCGTCTATCATTTCAAAGCTAAGGCCCAGATCTATAATTTGACCAGGCAGCAGGACTGGGGCGGGTGAGAGCATGCTGACCGTGGAGGGAGTAATGTTTTCTGTCTCTGTTTGGCCAGCCGGATTCAGATTGCCTGAGGTGATACGATCGAGGCGGGCAAGAAGGTTTTCGGCATCGACAAAGCCGACAACTCGCTCGGAACCAATCTCCTGGCCATTCTTATCGATGAAGATCATGGTTGGTACCCCGGCAATCCGGTATTTCTTGCGCAAAGCCTGCGAACTTTCAGATTCGTAGCTGGTAAGGTCTATCTTAAAATGCGGCATGGCTGAAATTTCAGCAATGACACGCGGATCGGTAAAAGTGCGGCGATCCATTTCAAGACAGGGGATACACCATGAGGCAGAAAAATAGAGCACCGATGCCTGACCGGAGATCTTATCTGAACCTGTATAGGGAGCCCATTCTATCGACTGAAGGCGTCCGGTGTTCCAGGAAAATATGGCCAAAGCAATCATTAATGCGCCGGTTAAATATCTGCCGATACGAAAGCCGGTGGATGAACCGGGAACGGAGTCGATAAAGCCGAGATAAAGACCGCCGGTGAGCAAAACCAATGGTATGAGGATGAAGCTGATCGAAGGCGACAAGGCCAGGGCAATGTAGAACATTGAAACTGCCAGCAGCAAGACGCCAAACAATTTTTTGACCCAGAGCATCCAGCTGCCGGATCGTGGCAGTCTCTTGAGCAGTCCGCTGAAGCTTCCCAGAATCAGGTAGGGAAGACCGAGTCCCAGACTCAGAACGAAGAATACCAAAAAGCCGTAGAGAAGTTCGCCGCGTTGGCCGACCAGAGTGAGCAATCCGATGACCGGCGGGCCTACGCAGGGAGCGGCAAAAATTCCGACAAACAGACCACTGACGAACAGGCCAAAAAGGGTCGTGGAGCGTCCTGAACCTAATTTATTGAGCAGCCGGGTTGGCGGTTGCAGTTCGTAGAATCCGAACATGCTCAGAGCCAGGGCCAGGAAAATCAGGGCGATTGCCAGAAGCACAGCCGTTGACTGAAGAAGGCTGCCGAACATTCCGCCGGTCAAAGCCGCGGCCACTCCGAGAGAACTGTACATGGTAGCCATGCCGAGAATGTATGCCAGCGAACGAACGAAGGGAGGGGCAGATTGCTGATCTGAAGTTTTCCCAAGAATGGTAACAGTTATTGCAAGCATCGGGTACACGCACGGGGTAAGGTTAAGCATCAACCCGAGGATGAAAACTCCGAAAAGCATTGTGAGAAGGTTTTCTTCACCAGTCGCTGTTACGGGTTCGTTGGCCAGGAGCATAGCCGAAGAAAGAATCAGCAGGAAAAACAGCATTAGATGCACGGTCTTATTGATTTGTCTGCTCATGTTATCACCTTATGCTTTAAATATGTGCAAAATTAGTTTAATGTCAAATTAATTTGCTGTGATGATTGTGTAGACTGACTTTAAGGTCTGTTTTTGGGAAAAAGCACGAACATTTTATTCTATTCACGAACGTTGCATCAGTTCGATGAGGTCCTGGCGATATTTTTTGGGGATGAATTTCTGCTGCAGGGCAAGATTAAGCCTTTCGCGCACGGCAATGCTGTCGAAAAATTTTTGCCAGAGCTTCTGGGCAGCTTGCTCTTCTGATGATTCGACTGGGGTATCGTTTGCAGCTCTTTCAATCATGGTCCAGGTTTTGAGATTGTAAACGGCGGCGATCTGGCGTCGGCGATCGTGAATCAGCCACTGCTGGTCACTCAGGCGGCTGACGAAGAAGGGTGCAAGAATCGGCAGAATAAAATTATCTGAATGAAGCGGGGCGTAGAAGAGATTGGGGCCAATATTGCGAAAACGTAAAAGACCCATGAATCTATGTCTTTCGGCTAGAACCCGCCGGGACAAACGATGAATGAAACGCACCCGGTCATCGGTCATGAATGCATCGACCCGGCCCGATTTTTCGAGAGCGAGTAGAAGATAGCGGGCAATGGCCATTTCGATACCTTGGGCTTCTGAAAGAAACGCATGCCAGGCATTTTGCCAGGTTTCTTTGGTTACGCCCGGCAGGCGGAAGATTTCAGGGTCGTGGGTGTAGCTGCTCATTGTTAAGGGAGCTGAATCTGCTCTGTTGTCCTGAAAGTCCAGTAAAGAGGGTTGCAATGCGTTTTCGGGATCGATCGCGTCAGGCAACTGACGCCTCTTGAGAAAGGGCGCGAGAGCAAAAATCAGACCGTAGAA
>CAZTHA010000114.1:0-11328 GCA_964613435.1 uncultured bacterium | reverse complement strand
ATGGTAAGTTATATCCGCCTAGACCAATATACAAATTCCCCAAAATTGGCGAATTGGGCACCGGCGTCATTCTCGATGAATCATACACCGATTTCAAAATGGGAAAAATGGATTACACCGGTAATGAACTCGATATCGCCCTGGAAAACGAGAAAGCCTTTCTGGTGGTTGAAAGTCCCAATGGCACACGCTTCTCACGCGACGGCATTCTGACCATAGATCATGAGGGTTATCTGACCAACATGCATGGCGATTACATTATGGCTGAGCGTGAGCCAACCAATGAAATTGAAGGCGAAGAGCTCATCGATGCCGATGGCAACCCGCGGGTCAGCATGATGCGAGTTCAGGTCGACGATCAACAGAAAGTACTGATCGATGAAGATGGGCGGGTTCTGGTCGATGGCGAACCTCTGTTTCGCATCTGTCGAGGACAGGCAAGCGATAGAAAAGCCTTTCGCAAGGAAGGCGCAAATAAATACGTGCAGGCTTACGGGGCAGTGACCAGGTCTATTGGCAACGTCAAGCCCGGATATGTAGAAAAACCGAATTTCAGCCTGGTCGAGGAAATGGTAAAGATGATTGAAGTTTCAAGAGCTTATGAAGCCAATTCAAAAGTAGTTCAGTCCCACGACGGCCTATTGGACAAGGCAGTCAATTCAGTCGGCGCTACCAGACGGTAACACTGACAGAGCCGGAGGAAAAAGCCTATGATGCGTTCACTATGGTCGGCAGCGACAGGCATGAAAGGTCAGGAAACCAACATTGCCGTGGTTTCCAACAACCTTTCGAACGTAACCACAACCGGTTTCAAGAAAAGCCGGGTTGACTTTCAGGACCTCATGTATCAAACCCTGGCAGAGCCGGGAACTCCGATTGCGACCGGAAACCAGTATCCGGTCGGAATTCAGCTTGGTCATGGTGTCAGGCCGGTGGCCACCCAGCGTATGTTTACCCAGGGCGAATTCCAGCAGACTGAGCAGCCCCTCGATGTCGTAATCGAAGGAAAAGGCTTTTTTCAGATTCAGCTGCCGAATGGCGATATCGCTTACACCCGTGACGGTGCCTGGAAGCTTTCGGCGGAAGGCCAGGTAGTAACTTCAGATGGCTACACCGTTCTGCCTGGTTTTGTCATTCCCCAGGAAGCCATTGGCATCAACATCACTCCCTCCGGGATCATTGCGGCAAAAATGCCCAATCAGGTCGATCTGGAAATTCTTGGGCAAATTGAAGTCGCGGACTTCATCAACCCAGCCGGTTTAAAAGCAATCGGCCGCAATCTCTGGATTCCAAGCGGCAGCTCGGGTGACCCGGTTGTTGGCATACCCGGCACTCTTGAATTCGGCGAAATCGCACAGGGTTTTGTCGAAATGTCGAACGTCAAAGTCGTTGAAGAAATGGTCAACATGATCGTGGCTCAGAGAGCTTACGAAGCGAATTCCAAAACGATTCAGACATCTGACACCATGCTTCAGATAGCGAACAATCTACGTAGATAAGGTGATTTAGCGTGATAAAAACTTTAAGGAAAACTCTTTTCGCCGGCTTGCTGCTTTCACTGACCGCCATGGCTCCGGCGATGGCTGCCACCAGTGAACCGGGCAATCCTGCCAGAGCCACCCTGAAAAGTTCGGCCCTGGTCAATCACAGCGAAATCAAGGCCGACTGCCTGATCAAATCTGAGTGCGACCCGGTTTTGAAGCAGGAGCTTGCCGGGGTAAAACTCGGACATATTCCTGATCCGCTCGGCGAATTGACGATCAGCCAACAGGAACTTAAAGAAAAGCTCGGGTCTTTCGCAAGCAAGCTCGACATTCCCAAGAGAGTGGTCATAAAGCGTCAAGGAGCCTTTTTAAAAGGCAGTGACGTAGTTTCAACGATCAAAAAAATCTGCAATCCTGACGCAAAAGCAGACATTGAAGTCGACACTTCGAGAATACCGCACAACATCATATTGCCCGGCAATTTGAAAACCTGGGAGATCAAGGCAAATTCTGACAATAGTCTTGGCATGCGCCTTTTCTCGTTAACTGCTGATACCGATGGTGGCAGTTTCCGACAATTGATCCAGGTTAGCGTCGTTAGAATCATAGAAGCAGCCGAAATGAACCGACTCGCCAAACCCGGAGAAAAAATAACCAGCAGTATGATCGGCAAAAAAAGAGTCGAGCTGAAAAGCGAACAGGCGAATTTGCCTATGACCTACGAAGAAGCCCTGGGCAAATGCCTTGGCCGATACAAGTCAGCCGGAACCATTTTGCGCAGCAGCGACATTTCCAGTGGTGAAAACAACATCTGTGCCAACAAAGCCGAAAAGCAAACCTCAAAAAGCTTTAACAGCGTCTTACAGAGAAATGATCGGAGCCAATGGGTTGTAAAGCCCGGTGACAATGTTGATTTTCATTTTGCCAATGGTACTCTGGAACTCAGTTTTCCGGCCAGAGCCATGGAAGGTGGCGAAATTGGTGACCAGATAAACCTGATCAATTTAAGAAACCAGAAAAAAGTTCAAGGTGTAATAACTGATAAGGGGCGCGTTGAGTATGCGAAAAATTAGTCTTCTGATCGTCTGTGCATTCATTTTTGTTGCTTCGGCCTTGCCGGCAGCATCTTTGTGGCTTGGGGGCAACGACCTCTATTCGGCAAAAGGGGCCAGAGATTTCAGACCTGGCGACATCATCACCATCGTCATCTCGGAAGAATCAAACGCCCAGTCCAAAGCCACCACCCAAACTCAGAAAGACAGCACAACCGAAATCAAAAGTGCTCCGCAGATTCCTTTTTTCAAAAATGTTGTAAATCAGTTCATTGGCAAGAACGAATTCAAAAATGAATTCGACGGTCAGGGAACCACCACCAGATCAGGGAAACTAACCGGCACGGTTACTGCCACGATTCTTGAAGTAATGCAAAATGGCAATCTGCTTCTCGAAGGCAGCCGATCGATTCGCGTCAATCGCGAAACCCAGATCATGCGTGTTCGCGGTGTGGCCAGGCCCCGAGACATCGATTCAACCAACTCGGTCAACTCAAAATTTCTCGCCGATGCCCAGATTAAATTCGACGGCAATGGCGCAGTCGGCAGAGTTAACAAACCCGGTCTGATCACCCAGTTCATCAACGTGATTTTTTAAAAGAGCGCCGGCCAATAGAATCTGGCCTTTTCAAGAAATCCCATCTTACCAGCCCCTGCAGGCATTAGCTCAAATAAACGGGCAAGCAATGCGGGGGCTTGTCGATTCTAAAGGATTCTGTTATATCTGCATGAGAATTTTCTTTGAGGCAAAAAATGCAGATTCTGGGAATCTCGGCTTTTTATCATGATTCGGCCGCCTGCCTGGTCAGAGACGGCAAAATCATCGCTGCGGCACAGGAAGAGCGCTTCACCCGCATCAAGCATGACTGTTCCTTTCCGGTCAACGCGGTAAAATACTGCCTGAAGGAAGGAAAAATCAAAGCTACGGATATCGACAAGGTTGTTTTTTATGAAAAGCCGTTCATAAAGTTCGAGCGACTTTTAAAAACCTATTTAAGTTTTGCGCCGCGCGGTCTTTTGTCGTTTTTTGAGGCAGTGCCTGTCTGGATAAAAGACAAATTGTTCATGAAATCAGAAATTGCCAGAATTTTTGTTGAAGAGCTCGGTGGAATGCCCGGCGAAATTCTGTTCAACGAGCATCATCGTTCACACGCAGCATCGGCTTTTTACCCTTCGCCGTTTGCGGATGCGGCAATTCTCTGCCTGGACGGCGTCGGGGAATGGGCGACGACAACCGCCTGGACCGGCAACAACAATCAGATTAAACAGCTTTGGGAGCTGCGGTTCCCCCACTCTCTCGGACTTTTATATTCAGCTTTCACCTACTATACGGGTTTCAAAGTAAACAGCGGTGAATACAAACTGATGGGGTTGGCTCCGTATGGCAAGCCGATTTATCGCCAGACCATACTCGACAATCTTATCGACCTGAAAGATGACGGCACCTTCAGGTTGAACATGCGTTATTTCAACTATTGCACCGGCCTGACCATGACCAACAGAAATTTCGATGCCCTTTTTGGCGGCGCTCCGCCAAGGCCCGCCGATGCCCATGTAACACAACGCGAAATGGATCTGGCTCGCTCGGTTCAGGAAGTCACCGAAGAGATTTTTCTGCGACTGGCCAGAACGATGCACCGGGAAACAGGCCAGAAAAATCTTTGCCTGGCCGGTGGTGTGGCGTTGAACTGCGTTGCCAATGGTCTTTTGCTCCGTCAGGGTCCGTTTGAAAAAATCTGGATCCAGCCTGCGGCCGGGGACGCAGGCGGTGCGGTTGGGGCAGCCCTGGATGTCTGGCACACTGAACTTACCAAGCCTCGCCAGGCAGGAGACGCCATGAGCGGCTGCTATCTTGGCCCCTCATTTTCCAACGATGAAATAAAAAGTTTTCTTGACCGTTTTGGCATCCCCTATCGAACCTTTGACGACAGCTCTCTTTATCAGCAAATTGCCGGCGATCTGCAAGGTGAAAAGGTTATCGGCTGGTTCAGCGGGCGCATGGAATTCGGCCCGCGAGCGCTGGGTTCACGCAGCATAATCGGCGATGCCCGTTCTAAAACCATGCAATCGGTGATGAATTTGAAAATCAAGTTTCGCGAATCTTTTCGGCCTTTCGCACCGTCAGTTTTGCGGGAAAGCCTGCATGATTTTTTTGAACTGGATGTTGATTCGCCATATATGCTGCTTACCGCCCAAGTTAAGCCGGAAAGAATGCTCAACTTGAGCGAAGAAGAAAAAACCTTTACCGGACTCAAGCTATTAAATCTTCCCAGATCTGACATTCCCGCCGTCACTCATGTCGACGGCTCGGCGAGGGTTCAAACGGTTCACGCCGAAACCAATCCCCGTTATCACGCGATGATTTCCGAGTTTGCCCGTCAAAGCGGTTGTGGGGTTATTGTCAACACTTCATTCAACGTTCGCGGTGAACCGATTGTCTGCACGCCACTCGATGCCTACAAGTGCTTCATGCGCACCGAAATGGACTGCCTGGTGCTTGAGAACCATTATTTGCTCAAGGAACAACAACCCCGTGAAATTATTGAAAAAATCGGACTTGAAGAATTTGCCCCGGATTGACAAATGAATAACAAGGCAGAAAAACCTTTAAACAACAGCGATTTGCGCACCTTTGGCCTTCTTGTCGGTGGTGTTTTCGGGCTTATTGCCGTTTACCCGCTTTTCAGAGGTGAATTGATACGCGCCTGGGCTGCAGTAATTTCTGTGGCACTGATTGCCCCGGCCATTTTTTTTCCGCCACTTTTGGCATTGCCATACCGCTTCTGGAGCTTAATTGGGCGCATCCTGGGCTGGTTAAACACAAGAATTATTCTCAGCCTACTGTACTTTGCTGCCATTGTTCCTGTATCATTGGTATTGAAAATTCTTGGTCGCGATCCGCTTAAGTTGTCGTTCGATCCCGAGCTCGACACATATCGAGAAAAGCCTGATAAACAGGGCGGATCAGACATAAGAAAACAGTTTTAATCTTAACGTCTGGAGCAAGCATGTCCGCACCGACCCAAGACAATTCGAAATTCTCGACGATCAAAGAGCTTTTCACTTTTTTCGTTCAGCGTAAGGAATGGCTGCTGATACCAATCGTAATTGCCCTATTAATGCTGGGAATACTGTTAACCCTGGCCCAGTCATCAAGCATCGGCACCTTCATGTATACTATTTTCTGATGCAGGCCAAAAACTCAATTAGATTGAGCCCAGCCCGAATTCTGGGGTTAGCTCTTATACTGATAGTAGTTTTGCCGCTTATTCTTCTATCACTGGCAGAAATAAGTGTTCGAATAATGGCACCGCTGCCGTCGACCAGTTTTTTCATCAAAGACAATCTTGCCGACGGCACCGAGGTATTCAGAGCCAATTATCTTGCCGCCAAGCGTTTTTTTCCGGGGAATCTGGCCAGAAAACCCCTGCCCGAAATTTTTCCGGCAAATAAGGCAAACAAAAGCCTGCGAGTTTTCATTCTTGGCGAATCAGCGGCCCGGGGCGAGTTTTTGGCCGACTTTTCGTTTGCGCGAATTTTAGAAGTAGTTTTGCAGAAGAACAATCCCGAATTTCAGGTAGAGATTATAAACACCGGAATTCCGGCTATCAACAGCTGGGTCATAAACGAAACTGCCACAGAAATAGTCGATTACCAGCCTGACCTGGTTATTATTTTCGCAGGGAACAACGAATTTATTGGCCCTTATGGTCCGGCATCGGTTTTCAGTGGCAATGCCGGAAGATTGGCGGCGAAAGCCGGTATAGCCGCATCTTCTTTGCATTTGATCCGTCTTTTACAGTCGGAAGCCTTGCCGCCGAATCTCAGTCAGGGCTGGCGTGGCTTGGATATGTTCAGCCAGAACAATATAGCCGCAAATGATGAGCGAGTTGGCATCTGCAAAGAAAATTGGCGAAAAAACCTTGATGAAATCATCGCCCGATTTGCGAAAAAATCAATTAAAACCATTGTTTGTTCAGTACCAGTCAATTTTCGCAACTGCCCGCCTTTCAATTCAGACTTCATTGACGACGATTCCAAAAAGAAGCTCGAACTTCTTAAAGAAGCTTATCTTAAAAAGAATTGGGCCAAACTGGCTCAGATTTTTTCTGAAAACCAGCAGAAGTTTCACGGCCACGCTCTTGCGCAATGGCTTGCCGCACATGCCCAGTTACAACTTGGCAATGTTGCCGCCGCCCGCGATCTTTTTTACCTGGCCCTTAATTTTGATACTTTTCGAGTTAGAATGACTCCAGCTTTCAACCAGATCGCCATGGAAACGGCCAATAAGCATCAGGCCCGGTTCGTCGATCTTCATGCAGAATTTGAAAAAGCCTCTACCGATAAAATCATTGGCGAAGAAATGGTTTACGACCATGTGCACCTGACTGAAACCGGGCATTATCTTGCCGCCAAAGAATTGCATGCCGATATTGCTTCGTCTGGATTCTATCCAGAAATTGCTTTTGCCGGCAAATTTCCTGCAAAAGGCGAAGTCCTGCGAATGCTAGGCTTTTCAGATACGGATAAAATTCATAATTTGAGCAATATTATCGCCACTTTCAAAACTCTGCCATTCAGTCGACAATTTGCCAACGAGATTCGCGTGCAACGATTTCACCAAGAACTCGAAGAGATAAAAAATCGAGATCAGAACGAACAGATAGCAGCTTCAATTTACAACACGACAGCTTCTTTGAATAACTTCAAGAATGATTATCGCAGCTCGCTCAGACTTGCTCAGATTTACATGCAATGCGGCCATTCTGCTGAAGCCCAGGCCTATTTCAACTATTCCCTGAAGAACAATCCTTTCAACATCGATGCAATAAATAATCTCGGCACTCTATTTCTTGCAGGCGAAAAGCTGCAAGAAGGCCGAAAGTTATTCGAGAAGGCCTTGCGACTTGCTCCTAATTTCGCAAGTGCCCATTTCAACCTTGCGCTCTGTGCCGCAAAGGAGAAAAAAGTCGGGCAGGCAATCGATCATTACCTCGCCGCGATAAAGATAGAGCCTGCCTATGCGGCGGCAATGCGCAACCTTGCCAACCTTTACTTCGAGAAAAAAGATTTTTTGGCAGCGCAAGTGTATTATCAAATGGCCTTTAGAGAAGACTCCGAAGATATCAATTCTCTTATCGGGGCGGGAAATTCCGCACTGGCAATAAAAAACCTCGAAGCGGCAAAAGGCACATTCGAGAGCGTCGTTCATTTTTTTCCTGATCAACCGGAAGGCTATTACAGCCTCGGAATGCTTCACGAAAAGTATAACAATATCGATGTCGCCATTCCCTATCTGGTTACCGCACTACAACGTTTCAACCACAAGCCTGCGGCAGAGAAGGTTTTCAACCTGATTGCCGCCGGCAAGATCGCGACCAACTCAGAAAGCCTGCAAAAATTGGCTCTTGCCTGTTGTGAAACCAGCCAATATGCCGATCCCTGGCATCTTCAGCTACTTGCGGCGACCTGTGCGGAAAATGGCGATAAAGAACGGGCTGCTTCGCTTTTACACCAGGCGTTGCCCCTCGCCCGAAAGCTTAACGCAGCCACATTGGTTAAAGATCTTGAAGATAATATTCGCGCCATTTCCAGTCAATGATGGGGCGCAATTTTCCAAACGGGAGTTTTAAATGAAACAACTGCTGGCCCTGTTATTGCTGGTGATTTCTTCAACAAACCTGCAGGCCGATCAGTCGGCAAGCTCATCCATAGCCTTGAATGCAACCGATCTGGTGAAAAAGGTTGAAACCCAATATCAGGGTGCGACATCGCATGGCCGCATGAAAATGAGCATTAAAAATCGCAACTGGTCGAGAACCCTCTTAATCGAGGCCTGGTCAGAGGGGCGCGATAAAATGCTTACCAAGATTCTGTCTCCGGTAAAAGAGCGGGGCACCTGCACTCTCAAGGTAGATGATGACATCTGGAACTATATTTCGCGAATAGACCGTCTGATAAAAATACCATCGAGCCTTATGGGTGACAGCTGGATGGGCAGCCATCTAACCAATGACGACCTGGTAAAAGAAAATAAGATCGACCTGCTTTATGACCTGAAAATAACTACTGAAACGCCTGAAGAAATTGCCATAACCGGCATCCCCCTTCCTGATGCAGCGGTTGTCTGGGGCAAAATAATTTACCGGATCGATCCGGTCAAGCTTGTGCCAATTGAAGTTCAGTATTTTGACGAAGACGAAAAGATGATGCGCATAATGAAATTTTCTGATGTTATGCAGATTGAACAACGCTGGTTGCCGATGCGCATGCGAATTCAGCCAATCGAGAATCCTGAAGAATATACAGAGATGCTCTACGAAAAAATTGATTTTGATGTCAAGCTCGACGCCAATCTTTTTTCAATTAAAAACTTGAGAAACCGATGAGACTATATTTCAAGCTTGCCTGGCGCAATCTCTGGCGCAACCGAAGGCGCACTCAGCTAACAATGGGGGCGATGATTTTTGCCTGCAGCATTCTCGTATTCTCTCTGGGTTATTACGATGGTATTCTCTGGAACCTGATCAATAATGCGACCGAGCGGGAAAATGGGCATATCTGCCTGGCCCGGCAGGGTTATTACGCCAATCCTTCGCTAGCAGACCATATCGATGCAGAGCTGAGATTCAAAATCGCTGGCGGCCTGAATTTACCCATAAAAGGAATTTGTCCAAGAATCAATGCTTTTGCCCTGCTCAGCTGTGGCGAAGAGCATAATAACCGCACCCAGCCATCACAAATCATAGGAATAGACTTCAAAGCCGAAATGGGTTGCAGTCGGCTTGCTCAGGATATGGTCTCAGGCTCTTTTCTCAGCGGCGAATTCGGCGAAATAATCATTGGACAGAGTCTCGCCCGTCGCCTGAGAGCCAGCACCGGCAGTGAAATAGTCCTGTTCGGAAGTGCGGCAGACGGTTCCATTGCCTCAGAAATACTTGTTATCAAAGGCATTTTCTCTTCAGGCGACAATTTGCGTGACTCAGCTCTTGCCTTTATAAATCTTGCTCAGGCACAGGAAACCTTCGCTCTGCAAGGCCGAATCCATAGTTTGCGCCTTTTTCTGAAAAACCCGATGCAGGCCGAAGATCTATCCCGGCAAATTTCCTTAAAAAGCGAATTAGAGGCAACTCCATGGCAGAAAATGTTTCCTCAGGTTGCTGATTTGCTGAAAATCTGGTTAAGCATCCAGGTTTTTACAACGGCAATGTACTATATCGCCCTGGCCTTGATAACCTTCAATACGATGTTCATGGCCTTCATCGAGCGCAAGCGCGAATTTGCAATTTTGAAGGCAATTGGCATGAACAAGTTTGGCCTGGGCGCGTTGATTATGTTTGAAAGTCTTATAATGTCCGGAGTATCAGCCATTATTGGCGCCCTGATCGGTTCAGCGGCCAATCTTTATTTTTTCCACTTTCCTTACGATCTTAGCAACTGGATGTCGACCATCTCCTGGGGAGGGTCGACGATGAAGCCGCTGCTGTTTTGTGTCCCTTCAGCGTTGTCATTGATTATTCCAGTTTCGGCAATGCTGCTACTCGGAGTAATTGTTGCCATCATTCCAAATTTTCGGCTTTACCGCCTCAAACCGGTCGAAGCTCTGCGGGAGGGCTGAAAATGCTCTGGTTAAAACTCGCCTGGCGAAATATCTGGCGCAATCCCTGGCGCACGCTTATTCAGCTTCTGGCCATTGCCGGAAGCCTGGCTCTGGCAATCTGGCTCGAAAACGTTACCCGTGGCTCCTACGACAAAATGATCAACGACGGGGTAAGAATGGGAAGTGGGCATCTGAGCTTGCATCACCCCAAATACCCTGATCAGCGACTCCCGGAGATGGTTTTCAACGGCGACAAAGGCTTAAGCATAACGACCGGTAATCCTGACTTCGTGGTCATGCTTCCGCGTCTGCAGGTATCCGGCCTGGCCAAAAGCAGTCATGACTCGAAAGCAGCAATTTTACTTGGCGTTGACTTTTCGCTTGAAAGATCCGTCAATCCGGTTTTGAACCCAATCAGAATGGTTGCGGGAAAAATCCCCGAGGACTCGGATACCGGTCTGGCATACATCGGACAAAGTCTCTGTCAATCACTGCGACTCGAAACGGGAAACAAGATTGTCGTCATGATGCAGGATTTTAAAGGTGAAATTGCCTCGAAACTTTTTCGCATTGGCGGCGTTTTCAAAAGCGGCGTGCAACAGCTAGACAGCTCGACTATTTTCGTAAACCGAAGAGCGCTTGGCAAAGCCATGGGCAACGAATCGCTGGTCCATGAAATTGCTTTGATCCTTAAAGACCGCAGCCAGCTCGCCACCAATCTCAGCCTTCTCCGGCAAAAATGTGCCGGGCAGGATGAATTCGCGGTGTTTTCCTGGGAAATTACATCAAAACAGCTGGCTGACGCCATTAAAATGGATCATTCACAGCTGGAAATCATGATGGTCATTTTTTTCATACTCGTAGCGATTGGCACGGTAAATCTTTTATTGATGAGCGTTCTCGAGCGCACCCGCGAATTTGGTTTGCTGCAGGCGCTCGGCCTTGGTCGGAATGGAATCAGAAAGCTTATCTTTGCCGAAGCCGCCGTTCTTGGAGTCACCGGCTGCATTGCCGGGTTGGTTTTCGGTCTGATTCTGAGCCTGTATACCTGGCATTATGGGCTTGATTTAAGCGGGATGTTCGGTCCACAGGAGGTAGCGGGCATGCTGTTCGAACCAGTCATTAGAAGCGTCTGGGGATGGAAAGCCATGCTGAGCATGACTGCGATAATGCTATTGCTGGTCGTCGCCGC
>CAZTHA010000113.1:0-11363 GCA_964613435.1 uncultured bacterium | reverse complement strand
ATGATCAATACCAATGAAGCCCGCTCCCGTGGCCGAAAGCGCTGGGTTCTTTTTCGACCGATTCTTGCGCCTCTGGCGGCTATGAATGCCTCGGTCCCTGGTGAATGGGCCAATCGCATCCGTCTCGAAACAAAATTCTTGCTCGAAGCATCGAACAAGGCCAACGAATTTACGCCGGATGAATTTATCGGCATTATGGAGCTTACTGCTATTGCGTTTTTGAGCCTGCTGATTATCTTTATCAACCCCTTTATTCTCGGAGTGCTAGGCTGGGTGGTTCTTATTTTGCTCATTCCGATAGGTTTTCGTCTGCCGCGAATTTATCTGGCACATTTGATCAGAAAAAGACAGAAAAATATTGAATTTGAACTGCCTTATATTATCGATCTGCTTTCTTTGGCGATTGAATCAGGACTTGATCTTACCGGCGGTATTGCCAAGGTCGTTGAAAAGCAACGAAATACCGATATTATCGTAGAATTCAAAATGTTTCTGCAGGATCTCAAAGTCGGAAAAAGCATGGAAGAAGCCCTGGCAGATATGGCCGAAAGGGTAAGAGTTCTATCTTTCTTTTCATTCGTCAGTTCCTTGATTCAGGCACAAAGATTGGGCGCAGAAATTGGCCCGACTTTGCGCGCCCAGGCAGAACAAATGCGTTATCAGCGCATGATTCTGGCCGAAGAAAGAGTTAACAAACTGCCGGTAAAACTGTTGGTTCCACTGGTATTCTTTATTTTCCCGAGTATTTCCGTGTTGTTGATCGGTCCGGCGGTACTTCAGGTTCAACAGAACTTTCCCGGCGTAAACCGCGAAGAACGGGTTGCCGATCGAAGCGCCAACCTTGCGACTGGATCAGCCGTGATTCAGGAATCAACCGATCTTAACCGATCGATTATTCTGAAAAACCGAACAGCGCCAGCAGACGCAAAAAAACAACCTGAATCGGTCGGTAGCGCTCTTGGGACGAACAGTCAGCCTGCGCCGAAGGTTGTGCCGGTTCCACCCGCGCCGGTGGTAGCACCGCCCGTGCAAGTTCCGTCTTCCGATGAAAATGACCTCTAAGAATGAAGTCGTTTTAATCAGCGGCTGTTTGCTCGGTTTAAGCTGCAATTATAAAGCAAAAGCCTCTCCTGTTTATCTGGAGAGGCTTTGTCCTTTGATCGATGAATTGGTAGCTGCCGGCATCGTTTTTTTGCCGGTTTGTCCCGAGCAGCAGGGCGGAATGTCAACGCCTCGAATTCCTTCAGAGCTGCAGGCCGATGCCGATTCGATTCTTGCCGGTCATGGCAAGATTCTCAATCGGGAAGGGGAAGACGTAACCGGTTTTTTCATAAAAGGCGCCGAAGAAAGCCTGAAAATGGCGCGTCTTTACCAGGTTCGCCTGGCCATATTGAAATCGCGTAGTCCTTCATGCGGTAGTAAAGGCGTTTACGATGGAACTTTTTCCGGCAAACTTGTTAAAGGTCGTGGAATTGCTGCGGCCTTGCTGCAAAATGCTGGTTTAAAGGTTCTCGACGAGCAAGAGTTTGAGGAGTTGGCCGTGAATAAGGGGTTTTTGCGGGTGCTGCAATCTTGATGTACAGGATTGTTTGGTTTCTGTACCTCTTTTTCAGATCACCCATTTGGTCGGCTTCTTTTTGATTGAGATAGATAAAAAATCTCCTCTAATGGTTAATTGATCATGGTTTGTTGCGTACACTGAAAATATTTTTCGCCTGAAAAGTACGGCTGGTCTGAAATGCTGAGTGTACGCCAGTTTGCAAGAAAAAAACTGTTGACCCGCCCCTTTTTACTTTGTTAATATCGGCTTCACCTGAATTTTTGTTAAGAAATATAAAGTTTGCGTCTGGGGAAATTTGGAGTATGGGAGCCTTTAGCGCTTTTAAGGTAATGAAGTTTGAAGACTTCGGCCAGGATGTGGCTATTTTCAGAACATCGAGGGTTTGCAGGGTTCTTGGCGGCCTTTTCATCTTCGCCGGCCTTGGCATTGTTTTTAAGCTGCTGGTTGGAAAGCTTTTTTTCAGCATGTTTTCTTTCTGTCTCTTCAGTCTGGCCGTTGCCGGTGCTTTTCTTCTTGCCGGCCTGATTCTTTTTACTTATCGCAAAACGGTTATCATGAATTCTTCAGAGGCGAAGGTTCTGCTGGAGGAGTCGAGTATTCTTGGGATCAGGTCGACTGCATTTCATTTTGACGAAATCATGAGTGTCGAACTGACCAGAGACTCGGAATGCTTTTTGTCCAATAGCGGGTCTCTTTGGGTTGTTAAGGTTTATCTGCAGCATGAGGATTTTTCAGTAGAAAAGGTTTTTGCCACCATTAATCCGGCAGAAGCAAAACATGCCGCACAAACAATTGCTTATGCGGCATGCAAGGATCTGGTAATCAGTTGTCAGCCCGAAGAACGAATGGTTCTTGGACGAATTTGAAGCCTTTTCTTTTATCTCTGATAAGGTCGTTTGTATTCCAGTATTTGTCTGACTTTCGCTTTCTTGGCTTTTATCAAAGCAATCAATGCATCGATATCCGCTTTTTGTGCAAGTCTTTCCGGTTTGCTGGTCGTGGAAGCGGGTGCAATTTCCAATGATGATTTAATGGCAGCAGCGACTGCTGAAACGGCTTCAAACCAGGTTACCCTTTCCTGACCGCGGAAGTAATTGGTCTGGTAACCAAGTCGTATTCTGGCAGCAGCCAGCCTTGTTAAAGCCGCATATTCAGCCGAGTCAGCCTTGACATCCTGGTAAGCGATTTTTTCGGTTGTTGCGGAGATTTCGGTGCCGCTGAGCAGATATTCAAGTGCTATTGCCAGTTGGCTTCTGGTTAAGGCCGCGCTGCCTGGCAGTATTGCCTTTAATCTGACCTGATCGATTTCACGGTGAGAATTTTCAAATATTCCTTCCAGCATTTCGCCAAATTCATTGGTCAGAATATGCGCTTCACCGTCGAAAGCTGGTTTGAGAATGAGCTTGTTGAAGGCTCCTGCCTGGGTGAGCGTTCTAATTGAATCCATTACTGGGTGATTCAGTGATATGTCGACGAATCTTATGCCGGTTGCCGACTGCCTGGCCATCATTTCGGCGGCAATAGTTTCATAGAGTCGATAAAGAAAATAAACCGATTCCCGGTTAGAAAGCTTTTTGTTCGCGCCGAGGTGTCCATCCGGGTAGCCTCGCACCACATAGCGTTTTTGTAAAAAAGCTATTGCTGATGCGTATTTTTCGGGAATTCTAAAATCACGGTAATTTACTGCCTTCTCTTCCGGAAGCTTGATTTGTTTTTTCCCGTCGAGAAGAATGCAGATGCGGGCCATGGTTTCAACCGCTTCCTTGCGAGTCAGGGTAGAGCCAGCGCAGGAAAAAATGCCCGTTTTTTCAAGACTTCTGGTTTCAGAAACTTCTACCATCCCGACCTGCTCAAGCAGTATGCCAAGTCGATCGGCAAAAGCCCTGCGAGTGGAATTACGGTTAAGATATTGCCGGTTGCATTGGTCTGTTGAGATTAGCCCGGAATCGATGCCCAGTCTTAGTTCGCGTGGCAGGCCGGCCAGGTTGAAGCCGGCAATGGCTGCAGAAATGAAATTGTTGCCACAGAATAAAGCGATTGCGAGAAAAGCAATGCCAATTCCAGAAAGCGAATATTTGTTTGCCTCATTCATTATTTTTTGCTCCTGATAAAGGATTTATCTATCAGGATTATCGGCATTAATCGCTTTGGGGGTTAGCAGTTGAATTGCTTAAAATAACTCGTGCAATGTTTACCGTCAGGGCAGTGGCGGCTATGATCGTTCCCGGTGTTCCGCCAACGAAGACTCCGTAATTGAAGAAAAAATGGACCAGAATGTTTTTCAATAGTGCGTTTGGACTACCTACCAGGCATATCCCCATGGTTGCATGCAAGGGTTGCGAAAAAATGATTCTGAAGAATAAATTAGCTGATGACAAACCTATTCCGGAAATGATCAGAATCGTTTCGACAGTGCCGATTAAGACGCCGAAAAAGAGCCCTTCGTGCTGCTCATGCAATTCAAGAATCTCGGTGAAGACGTAGCGGGCACATTCTTCCAAAATTGGCGCGATGATGATTATTGATAACCATGGGTAGCCAAAGTTTCCAATCAGTTTTTCGACGAGCCAGGCGAAAGAGAAAATACCGCAGGCAGGAAAAGCTTTTATTGTAAGATGCTTGAGTGGGTGCAGATGTCGACCATTGAGAAAAAACCAGCCCAAAAGCATGACCAGTGTCGAGATTGTCAGTAGTAAAACGGCATATTCATCGTTGAAATGCTGCATAGATATCCATCAGAATCAAGATTTTGTGGTAGAATAACCTAATAAACTATCGGCAAGGAGTTCTATTCATGCAATATATTGCCAGGCGAACTGCTTTTCTTATCTTTTTAGTGCTGACCTCGATGCAGCTTTTTGCTCAGGCTGGTGCACATTTTACCCTTGATAACGGTTTGAACGTTTTTATCAAGGAACAGAGAGCGACACCAGTAGTTGCAATCAATTTCTGGGTGAAAGTCGGCTCGGTTAACGAAGAGTCCGGCCAGGAGGGTTATGCTCACCTGATCGAACATATGATGTTCAAGGGAACCAGCGCTTTTCCTTACGGCGTGCTCGACAATGAAGTTAAACAGATGGGGGCGAAACAAAACGCTTTCACAGCCAATGATTACACCTGCTATTACCTTGTTGGAGCCAGTCAATATTTTGAACGAATGTTTGAATTGGAATCGGATGCCGTTTTGAATTCTGTTTTTAACGAACAGGAACTGGCAAAAGAAGTTCAGGTGGTAATCGAAGAGCTGCGCATGAGTCTCGATGATCCAGGCAATCGCATCATTCAGCTCATTATGGATAAAGCTTTTCAGGTTCACCCTTACAAGCATCCCATCGTTGGTTATCTGCAAAACCTTGAACAGGTAACCCGCGACAAAATTTATTCTTTTTACAAGCGTTTTTACGTACCCTCGAACATGTGGGTGGTTATCGTCGGTGACGTTGAAACGGATAAAGCTCTGGAGATTGTGAGAAAATATATGGGCAACGCTCCCAGAGCCGATAAACCGATTCAGAAGATTAAGCCGGAGCCGGAACAAAAGGAGCAGCGGCTGCGCGTTGAAACAGGCGATTTACAACATTCATACATTCGAATGGGCTGGCATGTTCCGGGCATGGAAAGCGAGGATCGGTACGCGCTTTCGTTGATGGCCAGAATTGCCGGTGGTGGAGTTTCTTCATGGCTTTGGAAAGATCTGGTTGAAAAAGAGCAATTAGCGATTTCGGCTGGGGCAGGGTATTATTCAAGCCAGTTTCCGATGCTTTTTCAGGTTGGTGCAATTACAACTCCGGGCAAGGCGAGAATTTTCACCGATAAAGCCAAGAAAATCATTTATCGTTTCATCAATGGAGAGGTGAGCCAGGAAGAGCTTGACAAGGCAAAGCAACAGATAATCGCCGGTGACATTTATGCCAAGGAGACGGCTGAAGGCTATGCTCAACAGCTTGGGCATTATGCTCTGCTGGCGTCAGTCTGGGACACCGACAAATTCGTCGACAAGGTTCGAGAAGTCAGTCTTGAAGACCTCGCCCATGTTGCCGCCAAATATTTCCGCGATACCAATATGACCATTGCCAGATTTGAACCTGAACCACCTCCGCCAGACAGCAAGCCTGAAATGATCACTCTTGATAATGGGGTGCGACTTATTCTTAAAGAAAATCACTCTTCGCCCCTGGTCGCAGTTGCGGTAAAAATCGGTGCGGGTGGTCTGCGTGAAGGAAAGCGTGAAGCCGGCCTTGCCAATCTCACCACCGAAATGCTTTTTAAAGGCGCAAAAGACATGAGCGCCGAAGAAATTGCCGAGAAATTCGAAAGTATGGGCTCAAGATTCTCTTCCCGGGCCAGTAAAAGCTACACCTCTTTTGAAATGCAGTCTTTGACGGAAAACTTTCTGCCGACTCTGCAGCTCTTTCTAGACGTGCTTGCCGAGCCTGACTTTCCTGAAGGCGAATTTGACAAGCTCAAAACTCAGGTGCTTGACTGGATAAAATCTGAAGAAGACGATCTTTATAAGTTTACGGCCAATAACGCGCTCGAGACCCTTTTTCCGGGAACACCAATCGGATACTCTACCAACGGCAAAGAAGACGACGTTAAAAAACTGAAAAGATCCGATTTGAAAGATTTTCATAAAAAATATTTCGTTGGCTCAAATATGGTAGTTGCAATAGTCGGCGATTTTTACCCCCGCGAAGTTAAAGAAGAACTGCTTAAGCATTTTGGACGTTTCAATCAGGGTAAGGTAAAAGATTTTGAACTGCCCAAGCTCAAGGAAATTACTGAACCGATTGAAGTTAAGCTGCAAAAGAACCGTGAGCAGGCGCAGATTATCTATGCGGCAAGAACTTTTCCGGCAAATGATGAAAAGACCCCGGCGATTACCATTGCCCAGAACATCCTCTCTGGCAGCATGTCGTCAAGGTTATTCAAGAACCTTCGCGCCAAGGATTCTCTAGCTTACAGCACTTGGGCATTCAACGTTGGAATGGCTAACACTGGCTATTTCCAGGCGACGATCAGTACTGCTGCGAGCAAAGTGGCTACGGCAACAATAAGGTTGAAAGAAGAAATCGACAACTTCAGAGAGAATGGTTTTACCGACAAGGAATTCGAAGATGCGAAAAAATACATTGTCGGACAACACGCTTTGTCATTGGTCGACAATCTTTCACTTGCGGATGCCTACTCTGCCGATGAGTATTTCGGCAAGGGTTTCGATTATTCTGCGAAATACCCGGCTGACATTGCCTCAACCACCAAGGAACAGGTTGAAGAAGTGGCTAAAAACTATCTTCTTGCCAGTGGTTCATACGTTTTGACGATAACTCAGCCCTGATTGTGCTTTTCGCAACGGAGCTTCTGCGAATAATCAGGCAAATAGCTCTCTAATAGAAGGTTGCCCCGGTCATCTGGTCTTTTGAAAAGGCCAAAGTGGCCGGGGTTTCATTTTAGATTCTTTCTCAAAAACAAAAAAAAGACCGCTGCAACCAGTGCAACGGTCTTTTTTTAAAAGATTTCCAAATTTAAGCGCCGTAGCGCTCCTTGATTTTATCGAGAATTTTAAAGCCCAGAGAAACAGAGGCTCTTGAAAGAACAACCGCAACGCTGAACAAAAAAAGTGCTGTTAAAAGTGTCATTGCCTGGGTCTCCATTTATCTCAAATAGCCGCTTTTAGAGGTATAGATGCATAATCGATTGCACGTGAACGCATCGATTCAAGAATTGCCGGTCCTAGTTTCGTGACGCTGCCGGCACCAATGGTGAAAACTACGTCGCCGGGTTCGACAAAATTGAGCAGATGGTATTTTACATCTTCGATGTTCTTTACCATCTTTACTTTGCGACGATGCGAAACCGGCATGTGGTCAAGAATTACCTTGCTGGTCACACCTGGGATAGGTTTTTCAGACGCGGCATAAATGTCGGTGATGAAAAGCTTGTCGCAGCTGTCGAAACAGCGGCCGAATTCCTGAGATAAGAAGAGGGTGCGAGAATAACGGTGGGGTTGAAAAACTACGACAACCCTTCGTGCACCAAGACTTTGCGCGGCCTCGAGGGTCGCTTTAATTTCATTGGGATGATGTCCGTAATCATCGATTACCGTTACGCCGTCAAATTCGCCCTTGATTTCGAAACGGCGGCCGGCACCGGTAAACAGTAAAAGACCTTTTTGAATTTCTTCTACGCTCATGCCGAGATCAAGGCAAAAGCCAATTGCCGGCAGTGCGTTGAGCACGTTATGGCGGCCCGGAATCGAAAGCTGGAAAGTGCCGCGGGTCTTGCCGCCGACGCTTAAAGTGAAGGTCGAGCCATAGGGGTGGTATTCGATATTCTCGGCCATCAGGTCGGCCGGAATGTTGATTCCGTAGGAAATGGTGCGCAGATTGGTTGGAAGAGCCAGATTGCGGCTTATCGGATCATCGGCGCAGAAATATAGAGTGCCGTCTGGGCTGATGTGGCCGGCAAAAATTTCAAATGCCTTTACAATTGCGTCCAGACTGGAATAGTGATCCATGTGGTCGTTGTCGATATTGGTGATAACACCAAACTGGGGAAAATACTTGAGAAAGGTGGCATCACTTTCATCGGCTTCAGCGACGAAAATGCCAGAATTACCGGCGCATGCGTTTCCATGAAGCGCATTGACATGCCCGCCAATGACGCAGGTTGGGTCTTTGTCGGTATTCTTGAGAATCGTGGCGATCATAGAGCTGACCGTGGTTTTACCATGACAGCCGGCAACGGCAATGCCCTGGCGAGCATCGAGAAAGAGTTCTGCAAGAAGGTCGGAGCGATGAATAACGGAAAGCCCATTTTTCCTTGCGGCGACGAGCTCTGGGTTTTCTTTGCTGATGGCAGTAGATACGACTACTCTGCTGGTGTTGGCAGGAATATTTCTGCTGCGATGGCCGATGCTGATCTTGGCGCCATTCGCTTTTAATTCAATGATTCTGTCGTTTTCAGCGACGTCCGATCCTGAAATGCTGTAGCCTTTGTGCAGAAAAATCTGAGCCAGTCCGCTCATTCCAACACCGCCGATTCCTATGAAATGAATCCCGTTTCGTGGTGTCATTTAATTGTTAATGCCTCCTTGCAATTCAGCTTTTGCTGTTTTCTCAATAATGATCGGCAACTTTCTGCACATACCTGAGAAAAAAATCAAAAAATCCAAATTGCATTGCGTTCTGTTGGAATGAACATCTGCTAATAGCCGCAAAAGAATAACATACATCAGGTTTCATTTCAATATAATCAATACAGTTGGGTAGAATTGGCCTGCGATGGGGCACGAAACTTTCTTTGAAAGTCTTTTTAAGATAGGCTTCGCGCAGAAAATTTAATTTGAATATTTGAAGGGTTCCTGATTTAAAATCCTAGTCCCGGAAAAGAGTCGTTTCTTCCTGGAGCATTCTTTCGGGAGTGTAACTGGCGAGATGGCGAGCATAAAAATTGTAGCCGAGGTTTGCAGGTATGGCAATTGAAAGCAGACATCTCGAACCTGACAAGCGCTTGAAAATCGAGCGTAAAGAATAGCTCTTGCGCCAGGCGTAAATCAGACCCTGCTGGAGCTGTTCAACGGTCATGTTTTTTGGTTTGAAAACGACATGCTCGGCATCATATAGCGACCAGTTGCGGTTAATTATGCGTCCGGCCCGGTCAAGTTCATTGAAGACTTCGGTTCCAGGAAAAGGTGTAAGGACTGAAAACTGTGGCAGATCAATTTCTGAACGATAAACAAACTCAACCGTGCGCTTGAAAACATCGCGGTCGTCGGTATCGAGCCCGAAGACAAAGCAGGCCTGAATGCCAATTCCATGTTCATGAAGTTTCTTTATCGCTTCAAGATATCGATTGACGTTGTTGAATGGTTTGTTTACCTCATAGAGTGAGCTCTGTGAGACTGATTCAAAGCCGATCAGCAGACCTCGACAACCGCTGTCTGCCATGGCTTTCAATAATTCAGGGTCATGAGCGACATCGATGGTAGCGCAGCCAACCCACCATTTTTTGAACGGAATCATGGCACGGAAAAGGCGCAGAGAAAAATCTCGATTGCAGGTCATGCTCGGGTCGAGAAAGCAAAGCTCATTACCTTGCATCTGGCTGATTTCAGAAACTATACTTTCGATTGACCGCATGAAATAGCGGTTGCCCCAGGCGCGCGCAACGGCGCAAAATGAGCAGGTATAAGCACATCCTCTGGTTGACTCGATTGAGTTAACCGTGATGTATTTTTTTTTGTCGAAGATACTTCGATCAGGAATAGGGGTAATAAAAGACTCTGAAGTCAGATTGGCACGCATTTGATAGCGGGACTTAAGGCAGTTGTCGGAAAAGTCTCTAAGGGCCTGTGGCCAGGTTTCCTCGGCGAGACCGACAACTATACTGTCTGCGTGCTGTTGTGCTTCTTCCGGCATCAGTGTTGTGTGTATGCCGCCCAGAATAACCTTGATGCCGTTACTTCTGAAATAATCGGCAATGGAATATGCGCGACGGGCGGTGCCAGTCATAACGCTGATTCCAACCAGATCGACATCGAGATACTGCTTGGGGTTCCATTCTTCTGCGCCTTCATCGATGAGTTTTACTTCAATATCCAGCTCTTTGGGAATGAGCGCCACCAGGGTCGCCAGCGTTAGAGGAGCATATCGCAGCGCCCGCTTGTATGTACCGGTTCCTGCCCGGTGAATTGGTCCATGTGGAAGTATCAGTAACAGTTTCATGATCTGGTTGAGAAAAACAATCCTTGTTTATTAAATTGTTACAAGATAAAATATCATACATAATAGAATGAGTGTAATATTTTGGTTTTTTACCGGAGGTTGAACATGAGGAAATCGCTATTGTTGGTTCTTGCCTTGTTTTTGGGGCTCTCAGGCAGTGTGTTTGCCGAGCCCTGTGCTTTTGTAACCGATCCTGCAGACATTAGATTCGTTGCGCTCGAAGAAATTGCCAAGTTTCTTGAAAAAGACCTTGCAATGGGCAAAGGCGTGACCAATTTCATCGGCAATAAGGTTATTGACCACAAGTTCAGAAAAGCCGGCATGCCTGATCCGGCCAAAGAACCGGTGTATTATGCCATCGTCGGCCAGGAAATGCCTGGCGATATGCTCAACGTCGCATTTATTCTCAAGGGCGATGTAAAGTCAGACAAGTTTCTCGAATTTACTGACAAACGTTATGAAAAATACTTTGAAACCCTCAAAAAGCAAGGTATCAAAGCTGCTGAGAAAAAGCCGCGCAATGCCAGAATCAATGGAAAGAATTCGAGAATCTATCCTTTTGCTTTCCGCAATAGTGATGCAATCGTGACCTATTTTGATGGTTATACGATCATCGCTACCTGTCCGCAGAAAAATTACTCGTTGATCGCCAAAATCATTTCTGTTCTTGAAGGAAGAACTGCTCTTTCTAAATCGCAGCCTGACAAAATTACTTTCATGGCGACCTTCACTCCCTTGCCACAGGAAAGAAAAGAAATAGCAAATTTTGAAGACCGCTATCAGGGCTTTTCAGCCAAGGTGCGCCAGGGATTCAAAAAAGTCATGAATGAAAAGGCTTATAAGAGCGACAAAGATATGGCTAAAACCGAGGACGAACTAAAGCAGACTCTCGCCAAAATTGAAAAATTCTCTTATCGCATTGAGAGTAATAAGCAGAAAGATGGTTATGATTACGAAGTAAATATGCTTTTCAAGTGCACCAATGGCAAAGAAGCTGCAAATCTCAAAGAATTGATGATGGCATGGCTGGCCTATACATCTTCAAAGACTCTTTCAGATGCTGATATGGTTTCTTT
>CAZTHA010000112.1:0-11433 GCA_964613435.1 uncultured bacterium | reverse complement strand
CAACCAGTTTAACAAGGCTTCGATGGGCGGAACCGTCGGCGTCGATTATGTGTCGACGAAGGTGAGAAGCTCTCTTGGCAGTCTTCACCCAACCCGCGGCAAATACGATCCAAGACGTTATCATGTTTCTTTCAGCCCGCTTTGGGCGTCCTGGAGGTCTTTCTGATGATTGGAAGAAAACGCGGTGTAACTTTGCTTGAAATCGTCATTTCTGCCTTGATTCTGGCGATTGCTTTCATTCCAATACTACGATTGGTAAACTTTGGCGGCACGTCAACGCAGAAAGTCGGGCATTATGCCAAAGCCACCCGGCTGGCCCAGGAACTGATTGAAGAGTGCAAACACGTGCCATTCAAGGTTTATCAGCGGCACTATGCTGATCTTGCCTCAGGCGAAAGCTTTACCGTGCATCCGCAGTTTTATAAAGAAACGGCAAAAAGCATCGAGGCTTTTTTTGAGGAGAATAACGATACAATGAAGGATTATGGCTGCAATGCCAATCTCAAGGCAAAAAAGAACGATCTTGAGCAAATCGTTGAAGTCTGGTTCGAGGTCGAGATTTTTTGGCGGGACAAGGGCAGCAAGGATAATGAGAATTTGAGCAAAAGGATTGTCAGGGCCGGCAATGCTTATTATAATGCCGAGGCAATTTAAGGGGGCCATTAATGATTAAGCGAACAAAACGGGGTATCACTCTGATTGAAATGATGGTCGCGGTTTTCATTTCAACCATCGTTCTTGCAGCCGTTTATGGCGTCTGGATGCGGGTGCAACGGCAAATCGCCAGATCACATGCCAAACAGACCCTGCAAAATGACCTGCGGGCGATTGCCAACCAGATGGAAAAAGATTTCAAAGCTATAAAAGAAGGTAGTTTCGAAGCTCCCCCGGGTGAACAAAGCGCTGACGGAACCAGCATGCATATTAGTTTTGATCGTTTTGTCGAAACCGAAGAAGGCAAAATTGCCCAGGATTCGACAATGCACGTCGACTATCTGCTGCGAAACGGAATGTTGATCAGAACAACCGATAGTTCACAAAAAATCCTGTCGGTAAACATCGATACTTTGACTCTTACCAAAGCAGTCGATGAAGCAAGTCTTGGCGCAACCGATCTTGAATCGACCGACGAAGATTTTAAAGCCGGACGTGAAGCGAAACTTGATATTGCCATTGCTGGAAAGAAAAGGATTTCCGGCAGTGTCGACGAGATGTATCAGATTGAAAGAACTTCACTGGTAATGCGCGATGAATACTATCGCAAAACTAACAAGTCCTATGTTTCCAATTTCGATCTGGCCAAAAAGAACGTTGACGAAGTAATGGTAAATGATTCAAGCCAGGATGCCAACTTTGCTCCCAACGCCGAGTACACTGAAGAGATGCTCAGCGCCCTTGACGCAGACCAGCTTAGAGGTATGCGCGCAACCCAGGAGGGAATTCTTGGTCAGGCTAACGACGCTTTCAACCAGATAAATGATGATATCAACCGAACAGATTGTGGTGTCGGTGGAGCAGGGGCAACTGCAGATGAGGTTGGAGCAGCCCTTTTTGGTTGGCTGGGTGCCGAGGTCGAAGACTCAACGCTGGTGTTCAGAATGAAAGAGCGTCTGAAAAGTGCTCAGAATGCTACCGATGTTGTCAATGTTACCCAGGAACTGGAAAGCTTTGCCGCCGATAAAGAAAGGGATTTTTACGCCCTGGCCATCCCTGGGTATTCAAGTATGTCAGATGAAGACAAGATGCTCTATAAAAAGGCCTATGATATGAAGGTGCAGGACCGCACCATTGCAAAAGCCAACGACAAAATGCGTGAAGAGAACCCCGATCATCAGGATATTCCCAACATGATCGATACATATACCTCAGCTCAATCAACTGAAATCACCGACGAACAAGGCACTAGAACCATTTCCGCCGATGAAAATCAACGCAACAGTGACGCCGATGAGGTTCGTTCCGCCTACGACCGCATTACTCTCGACTGGATGGATGATGACGACAGAAAAGATGAAGTCGAAGCTTACGATGCCGCCAAAATTCTTATCAGTCAGGCGCGTGCCAAACGTGATACCATTGAGATGCGTGATCGCTCAGAAAGAAACATTGCCTTGATTGACAACGCTCTTAACCGGCGCTGATCGCAAAATTATTCGCACAGGAAAACAGACGCACATTGAATAGATACTCTCTGACTTTGGCAACAGGATTTTTATTCGGCATACTTCTATTGATTGGTTGCGGCAGCAGTGATGGCGGCATGAGCGACTGGGAAAAGCCACAGGCGGTTACCGTCGTTGCCAACATCGAGGGACGCCTGATTGGCCCGGTTGCTTCACCAAATATTGTTGCACAGGCTTTGTTGGTATCGGTTAAGGGCGCGAAAGTTTTCGTCGAAGAACGGCCTGAGTATTTTTCCGAAGTTGATGAAAACGGTAGATTCATCATCAGCAATGTCCCCGCCGGCAAATATCATCTGGTAGCCGATCTTTTGTCTGGTATTACCACCTATCGTCAGCGCTCTGACCAGATCAACCTCACCGGGGAATACGCCACACTTCTGCTTAATGATGCCATTCAACTGGTGCCGGCTCCTTACAAGGTGAAGATAAACCTTAGCGACATGAATACCCGTGCGGTTTTGAATTCTGCACGACTCCGGGTCTGGGGAAAAGACTACTACACCGACCCCTCCGGAGATGTCGAAATCGGGCCATTGCCTCAGGGAATCTGGCCGGTCGCGGTCGAGTCAATCGGTTACAACGGCATGAATTTTCTTGCCGGTTTCGATTCGCGCAAAAAAGGCCTGCTCTTCGTAAAAATGACGCCGCTGACTTCAGTTGAGCGCAATCGCGCTCCGATCGTATCTATTGAACAAGGGTTTACCACCATCAGAACCAATGGCCAGGGTACACTCGTCGCTTCAGGTTTTGACCCCGATGGTGACGCAATTACCTACAGCTGGAGCACTAACGGCGGCTATTTTCTGCAAAACACCGGCGCAAGCACAGTTTTTACCGCGCCCCCTGGGGATGGCAGTGTAGAAATTACTCTTACCGCAAAAGATTCACAGGGTGCAGAAAGCAAATGTGTTTTGCAGCTCGATATCCTTTCTGGGGGAGGGTTGCCCCCGAACCCCAACAACCGTCCGCCACTTGCTGCAGAAAATCCAATTCCAACCAATCTTGCAACCAACATGGGGGCAGAGGTTATGCTCCGCTGGACCGGTTCAGACCCGGACGGTGATCAGCTGACCTTTGACGTTTTCATGGCCGAAAGAGGCAATGAGCTCACCCTGATTGCCGAGGGCATCTCGCAGACCAGTTATCAGCTGGTTAACCTCAAAGCGAACACGACATTTTTCTGGCAGGTAATCTGCCGCGACATCTACGGCGCGATTTCCTTAAGCCCGGTTACCTGGCAATTTGCAACCGGCGACCAGAGTAATTTCTCGCCATATCAGCCTGCCAACCCATTTCCTGAAGACATGGCCATCGACCAGTTGCCAGCCTTTCGTTTTACCTGGACCGGCGGTGATCCTGATTTAAATGATATTTTGACCTATACCTTCATGCTTGGCCAGGATCAGGCTGCAATGTCCGTTGCCACGGTCACCCGGCAGACCTATTATGATGTTGAAAATCTTGAACTTGGTAAGACCTGGTATTGGAAGGTGATTTCAGCTGACAATCGCGGTAAGGAAACCCAGGGTCCGGTCTGGCAGTTCAGCACTTATGCTGCGCCAAACAATCCTCCATCCGATCCCGTGCTGGTGTATCCGGCTTCCGGCGCCGTCGGTTTGCCGATCGATATTCAAATGCGTTGGCAGGCATCTGATCCCGACAATGACAGCCTGCTTTTCGATGTCTTTTTCGGCCGCGAGTTCCCACTTACCAAGGTTGGCAGCGGTCTTGTCGCACCTGTTTATACCCCCCAGAAGTATCTTGAAACCAGCAGTCTGTATTACCTGCAGGTTGTCGTTCGCGATGAAAGAGGCCTGGCTAATGAAAGTTCGCCGGTCTGGTCGTTTGAGACAGCAGACAAGATAAATGGAATTCCAAATGTGCCGGTTGCTGTTTACCCCGCCGATGCCTCAACCGGAGTTGGGTTGCGGCCTGTTTTCACCTGGACTGGCGGCGACCCGGATGGCGACGCTGTTACCTATGATTTCTACCTCGGCGAGTCGGTTTCTCTGACCGAGGCCCTGGCATCAAACCTGTCGGTTGAGCGCTATGCCAGCCTGGTTGATCTGGAAAAGGGGCGTAAGTATTATTGGAAAGTCGTTGCCAGAGATTCGGCGGCCCATGTCGTAGAATCGCCAATTTTTAGCTTCTTTACCGTTTCTGATGTCGATCTTGAAGCGCCACAACTGATTTCAGTGACCCCGGAAGACAACGCTTCCGCCGTTAATACAGATGCCGAAGTTCGGGTTGTATTCAGCGAGCCGGTAAATAAAACCCTGGCAGAAGGTTCATTCAGCTTTATCCCGGCTGTTGCCGGCTCCTGGACCTGGGAAAATGACGCGAGCGTCCGTTTCTGGCCCTCGAGCTCCTGGAAACCGGGCAGCTATCATAAGTTCACCATTGCCGACAATCAGGTCAAGGACCTGGCTGGCAATACCATGGCGACCGGGGGAACTTATCGCTTTACCATCAAATCAGAAATCCCGGTGCCTGAAGGTTTTCGATCGGCAGGTTTCCCGATCAGCGCAATTCCGGGTGATGTCGTCAATGTGACGATTCCTGAACTGATTTCTGGCGGGAAATCCTATGCCGTGGCTGTCGCCGGCGACTCGGGCGGCAGTGTCACCGTTCGTGGCAGTGCACGCGCCAGCTGGCATCAACAAGCTCCCGAAGCAGCTTTCCGTGAATTTGAAAAGCAGCTTGGTAACCGGGCGTTTCCTGAAGTCATGCTTTCGAAGGGCCAGTCCGAGGTTAGAGCCAGTTTGCGCGCAAACCAGGGAATCGGCACCCAGGAAGAATTCTATATTCCGGCTTATGGCTCGATTGCAACTTCAACAGCTTTTCCCAACAATCGCATTCGCGCAACCTGTCTGGGTATAAGTGGCGGGGTCTATGTTTACGTCGATGATGCCATTACCAATCCTTCGGCAACCCTGCTTTCAGAAGTTCGTCTGCGCTTTGAAGAGGGTATCATGCCCAAGGTTCGCGATGTTTTTGGCGATGAGCCAGAAATCGGGCCCGACGGTGATTCGCGTCTGACAATTCTGATTACCGATGCCATGAGTGCTGGTATTGCCGGCATTTTTTACGGTGCCGATCTTTTCGCTAATGATCCCGGTGATATTCAGCTTAAGGAAAGCAATGGCCGCAAAATTTTCTATCTGACCTATAGTCTCCAGAGCGATATTACCAGATACGGTACCATGGCCCATGAGTTTCAGCACATGGTAAATTTCTGGCAAAAACGCATCAATGCCGGTCAGGGCGTTTTTGAAGAGACCTGGTTGAATGAGGGGCTTTCAAAGTATTCAGAAGAAGTTTGCGGTTACGGCATTCTCGATGGCGATCAGAATACCGCTTTGTTAATCAAGCTTTCGCAGGAAAATTTCAGCGATCTTTCAGTCACGGAATGGGAAGGCCTAAACAGCTACGGCCTGTCTTATCTTTTCGTTCGCTTTCTGGCCCAGGAAAATCGCTACGGAACGACCTACCGCGAAGTTACCCGGGCGTTGGTCAATTCATCTTTAACCGGCAAGGCAAACATTGAGGCAATTACCGGCGAAAGCTTTGCACAGACCCTGGGAAGATGGGCCATCAGTTTGTATTTGAATAATTTTTCTTCGACGGACCCCGTTCAATACGGGTTTTCAGGGCTTAATCTGCGTGGAGCGTACGCGGGAGTTACTTTACCTGGTTTTACGCCGGTAACAGTCACTTCAGGAAGCCAGAATTCAGTCGTGTTGCCGAAAAATGGAGTTCGCGGTTTTGTTCGCACCTCAACCGGAGCTGCTGAAACCGGGTTTGAGCTAAGTAACTTTGGCGGTAAAACCGATCTCTGGCTTTTCGATCAGCGGCCCTGACCAACGGGTTTCGAAAAAAATCAGGCGCTGATAAAAATCAGAAAGCTGGTTGCAAAAAGAAACAGCCAGATCGATACGACAAAAATCAGGTTCCAGTCGAATTCTTTTTCAAGTCTTTGGAAAAAGCTGCCCTGAAAGCCTTGGTGCTCTGTTTCAACTGAGTGGTTGATTTTTTCTGGATTATCACTCATTGGTTGACAGTCGTGCCTTCGGCTTTGATTAAAAGATTCTGGCGCTTGATAATTTCTGGATTATCGGGATGCTCGCGGGTGATGATCTTTATCAGGGCATTTGCAGCCTTGAAATTATTCTGCCTGATAAGTTCATCGAGCAATGAAAGGTTTACCTCGACAGTCGTCGGGTGCATGATCAGGTCGCGTTTACTTGTGCCATCAGGGGCAGTCAATTCAAGGCCACATTTGGGGCAGAAAAAATCATGGCTGCGGCAGGGATTTTTGCATTCCTGACAGATGAAGCTGCTTTTTCCGACCCAGACAAGAGCTTTTTGGATCAGACGATTGCCTGAAACGAAGCCCGGGCTTTCTTCAAAAATAATGCAGTTGTCGGGCAAAAATTCGCTGCGAAACGACTTAACTGCCTTGTGCACCTTGCTGTCAAATATCTGCCCAACGCAGAGCACCTTCTGTATGGCGTTGGATTTTTGCAGAATGTTTATCGCGTCTCTGGCTTTCTGAAAAATGTCTTTGTTTTCGGGGCTGAGACTGAGACGATTTGCCGTAGTCGTCAGGGTTTCAAACAAAAATATGCATTCTTCGGGAGAAAAAGAAAACTTTTCGCCCTTCGAACTGTTTTCTCTGGCATTGATAATGCTGCGCAGGGTTGCTTCGAGATCGATGATGCGCTGTTGCAATTCTTCTTTTTCGCTAAGAAGTTTTTCCGGGTTTCTCTTTTCAAGAGTGTCTTTGTATTTGGCAAGGTTTTCAGTCGCTTCTTTAAGTGCCGATTCCAGGTAAGAAATCTTGGCCTCGGCCGAAGCGATGTTGTTCTTGAACACCTCTGGTGAAGGCAGAGACGCGAGCTCTGCTTCAAGAGCTGCGATTTTTTCGCGGAGAGAAAGATTTTCGGCTTTGGTCTGATCAATTTGTGCCAGCTGTGCCTTCAGGGTCTCAATTTCTGATTTGTCCATTTTCATGGCTTCCATCAGAGTTTCTTTGGCCTTGGAAAGCTCTATTTCTTTGTTTTGCAGGGCCTGGCGCAAATTATTGGTAGTATCACCGGTCCTGGCAAGCTGGTTTTCAAGGCTGGCGATTTCCGATTTGAGTTCTTCGACCAGGTTGTTGTCAGCAGCTGGAACCTGAACCTCAATGGGCACTTCAACCGGCACTTCAACCGGAACCTGGACTTCTTTGATTATTTCGCGAGTCTGGGTCGGAGCCTGGCTCAGTTGTTTTCTGGTGTCTTCGAGTTCGTGTTCGAGCTTTTCAATCTGCTGACGACGGGTATCAAAGTCAGTATTGAGTTTGAAAAGTCTTTCACTCAGTTCCTGGGTTTTGTTCATTTCCAGGAACAGAGATTCTTCAAGCTTGGTATTGGTGGCTTTCAGGGCATTGAGTTCCCGTTCAAGATCCTTATATTCTTCTGAGCCACGCGGATCGTGAAATGCCGCACCTTCGAGCTGAACAATGGTCGTTCTCAGGGTAAAGGTTATGTTTTGAACCTGCTTGAGAACCTCTTCTTTGGTGTTTTTTGCGGAAAGAGAGGGTATCTGGCCTTTCAAATAGACCAGAAGATTACGTACGATCTCTTCAAATGCAAGATATTTAGCCATGTTTTAACATTCTACCCGAAGCAGATTACTTAAAAAACTTTTTTATTTCAAGCGCTATATTTATTTATCGGCTTTTTTCAGTTTAAATAAAACAAAACTGATAATATAAGCCAACAATGTTATTGCTGCAACCGTAAAAAAATCAGAACTGATGTCGACTTTGCTCAGGTCGAGAAACATTGCTTTGCGAAGCCCGTTGAAAAGATAGGTCGAGGGAATGATTGGCGCGATACTGTTGAACAGTTCACTGGTATGTTGAAGATTTGGAATCATCTGAAAGAAAAGAAAAACCGTTGTGCCGATGGCATTGACCGAACCCTGGTTTTTGGCAAAAAGAGAGATGATCAACCCGATGAATATTGTCATAAGGGTTCCTGAAAAACAAAAGGCGAGAAGGTAGTGAAAATTTTCGCCCCATTTGTTGTTCAGGGTCAAAATCATCAGAATCGTAAAAGTTGCCAGAAAAAAGCTGAAAAGGCTTTTTCCGAAAATGAATTCTGAAGTTTTCAATGGGGTCAGAAATATTGCATTAAGCGTGCCCTTTTCTCTTTCTTCTACGATCGACATGGGCAGCGCAAGAAAGCCGGTCATACCGATTGCCATAACTATAAGCATTGGAAACATACCCTCGGTCATACCACCTCCCTTGTTGGTGTTGCCGCTGACCGGTTCGGTAAGAAACCTGAAGGGCAGGGCGGGAGGCTGAAGATTGAGTTGCTGCCGGATTTCACTTTCAAATGCCGTCTTGAGCGATTCAATGCCAAACTCGGGAATATGTGGCGGATAAAGCAAAATGATGGCGTCGTTTTCGTCAAAATTGGTTCGGGTAGAGATAATTTCCGGTAAAATTATGCCAAAACGAACTTTGCCTTCAAGTATCGCCGATTCAAGATCTTTGCGCTTTTGATAAAATTTGATTTTTTTGCCAAGCCCTTTTTCAACCATTGAATTTATCAGTGGCTGCTTGGGATTCGTGATAACGCCTATTTCCGGTAAAGCTATTTCTGATTTCGACTTGGTGATGACATTTGAAAAAAGAAGCGAAAGTATGATCGGCGTGAGCACCATCAAAACGACCTGGTAATTTTTGCGACCGTCACGAAGATCTTTCTTGAAAATGGCTAAAACAGCTTTAAGATTCATCCTGTTCTTCTCCACTTTCTTTCCAGGTCGAGCCGGTAACATTGAGAAAAACCTCTTCGAGGGTGGCTTCCTGGGAATGCATGCGTATTATCTGGTTGCTTTCGATTATTTTTGCGAGTTTGGCCTTTTCTTCTTCCGATTCCAACGAAAATTCGGCACTCTCAAGAGCGGCGTCGACCTTCTGGTATTCTACTTTTACAGATTTACTGCCGTAGTTTTTTTTCAATTCCCCGGATTTGCCGCAGGCTACGATATTGCCCAGGTGCATGATTGCCAGACGGTCGCAAAGATTGTCGGCTTCTTCCATATAATGTGTGGTTAGAAAAACAGTCGTGCCCTTGGCCTGAAGCTCTTTAACCAGCTTTCTGATCAGTAAGGCTGAGTTGGGGTCTAATGCTGACGTGGGTTCGTCAAGAAAAAACACCCTGGGTTGATGCAGTAGGCCTCTGGCAATAAGGGTGCGCTGGCGCAGACCTCGGCTGAGATTAATGGCCGCTTTATGCTGATGTTCGCAGAGAAAGACCATTTCAAGAACCTCATCAATGCGACGATGATCGATTCCGTTTAAATCAGCAAAAAATTCAAGATTCTGGCGCACGGTAATTCGGTCATAAAGATTCTGGTGATCTGGAACTACGCCGATCAATTTTTTGGCGGTTTCACGATCTTCGGGTATTTTCTGGCCAAGAATTTCAATAGTTCCGCTTTCTTTCGGAATTTCTCCGATCATCATGCGGATCGAAGTCGTTTTGCCTGCCCCATTAGGCCCAAGAAAACCGAAAATTTCACCTGGTTCGACCTGAAACGAAATCTGGTTCACTACCCTGGTGCCGGCGAAACTTCGAGTCAGGCCCTCAACTTTGATTGCAGGTTGCATATACATACCTTCGACAAAATTTTTGTTTACTTTCTTCAAAGATTGTAACAGATTGACAGTTTAATTTCATTGTGGTTGAATAGTTTGTTCAGGAAAGAGAGGCTATGGGAAAAGATAATAATAGTGCTTCAACCTTTATCATTACCAGCTTTCAGGGCGGTATTGGCAAATCTTTTGTTGCCCTGGGTTTTGCTCAAAAATTAAGGGAAAAGACCGGCAAGCCTGTCGCCCTGCTCGAATACAATTTTTTGAAGCCTTCGTCCCTGGTTGAGACCTTTGAAAGCGAAGTAGAATTCAAAAACGGCTTTTTGGATTTCTATACTGGCAACTGGGCTGGGATGAGCTTTAAGGCAATCAGCAAGTTTTTTCCTGAAAAGGACGGGCTCTATCTGATTCCCTTCAGTGGCAATCATCATGGGCAAACTCTTGAAACCAGATTTCATCTTAATGAATTTGACCTCTGTGATTCTTTGAACCACCTTATCAAAGCTTTTAAAAGTGTTGATGGCTACGTCGTCGTCGACCTGCCGTTCATGTTGACGCCTGTGCCCATTTTTCTGCTCTACCGTGCCGATGTGCTGATGTATGTTTACACCTCGCAGCCGCCATCGCCTTCTTTCGCCAACAAATTCATCGAAGAAACGAATCGTCGTGATGAACTGAAGAAGAAAATTATCTGGTTGAGAAATCATGTCGACGCAGAAAATGACAACCATGAATCAAGTCTTTTTGACCCTGAGCAGGCAATCCCCCTTGGCAAAGAAATCACCGGCAGCTCAGATGATGGACCGGTCGAAAAAAGTTTCGGAGAACTCGTCGATAAAGTGGTTCAGATGCCAGCTTCAGGGTGTCTGCCGCAAGAAGCCGATCAAACCTACAATCCTTTCCCGGCTGAAATTGATGAATATCTGCGCAAATTGAGAGCTGATGTGGTTAACCAACTTGAAAACCGCTTCGGTATCAGTGATCATGAATTGCGTGACCATGTTGAAGAAAAGATTGACGATGCCTTTCGTAAGAATCCGCCGCCACAGATTCCGGGGCATAACGCTGAATCTGAGGTCAAAAAATATCTGATTGACGAAATTCTTGGTCTTGGGCCCCTTGAAGAATTTATGCGAGACGACGAAGTTGATGAAATAATGGTCAATGGCCCTGACAAGATTTTTGTCGAGAAAAATGGGCGTCTGATGTTGACTGATCGCCGATTCAACAATGCCGACCACGTGCGAACGGTAATTGAAAGAATTCTTATGCCCGTGGGGAGAACGGTTAACGAAAGAACTCCCTACGTGGATGCCAGGTTGGCCGACGGCTCGCGCGTGCATGCCATTATTCCGCCTTTGTCGCTCACCGGTCCAATGGTTACCATTCGTCGCTTTTCCCGGGTGCCATACGGAATGGATGATCTGGTTTATCGATTCAAAAGTGTTACACCCGAGCTGGCAGAATTTCTCAAGCTCTGCGTGCATCTGAAAAAGAATGTCATCGTTTCCGGAGGGGCCAGTTCAGGTAAGACAACTTTGCTCAATGTTCTTTCGAATTACATTCTTCCGGCCGAGCGGGTTATATGTATTGAAG
>CAZTHA010000111.1:0-11660 GCA_964613435.1 uncultured bacterium | reverse complement strand
GTAACCGCTGAGGCTGCATCATTGGTATGCAGTGTCGAAAATACCAGATGCCCGGTCAGAGCTGATTCGATTGCAATCTGGGCCGTTTCAAAGTCGCGAATTTCACCGATTAGAATGACGTTGGGGTCCTGGCGAAGTATCGAACGCAAGGTTCTCGCAAAGGTCAGGCCGATTTCAGGGCGAACCTGAACCTGATTAATGCTGGGAATTAGGTATTCAACCGGGTCTTCAACCGTGGTGATGTTGATTTGTCCGTTTCGGATGAAATTGATCGCGGCGTAAAGGGTTGAGGTTTTTCCCGATCCGGTGGGCCCTGTCATCAGAATAATACCATTGGGAGCCATGGAAAGTGTTTTGAAAAGCTTGAGCAAATCTTCATCAAAGCCAACCTGGTCGAGTGTCAGCTGCATCCGGCTCTTGTCGAGAATTCTGATTACGATTTTTTCGCCAAAAACAGTTGGCAGAGAAGATACGCGTAGGTCGATGCTCTGATTTTTGACCTTGACCTTGATGCGGCCGTCCTGAGGCAGTCTTTTTTCAGATATGTCCATTTGCGCCATGATTTTCAGGCGGGAAAGCAGCTCGCTCTGAATCGATTTCGGCGCTTTCATCAGCTCGTTAAGTATACCGTCTATTCGGTAGCGAACCCTGATGATTTCTTCATCCGGTTCGATGTGGATATCACTGGCGCGGTCATTTATGGCCTGCTGAATAATGGTGTTGACCAGGTTGATTATGGGAACGCTTGTTTCACCTTCGCCGAGATCAAAAGTGGTGAAAAAGCTTTCATCCAGGGTAACTTCAGCTTTTCGTTCGGCGGTAATCGTATCGACTGCAGCCTGAAGACTGTCACTTGTGCCGTAATAATGGCGAATTGCCGCTTCAACCTGTGATTCGGGGCTGATCGCGACCTGGACCTCATATCCGGTCTGGTAGTTTATTTCATCAATAATGAAGACGTCGAGTGGGTCAGCCATGCTTATCTGCAGACAGTTGCCCTCGAGCTTAACCGGCAAAAGGTTGTGGCTTCTGACTATTCCTTCCGGGATCGTCGTCAGAACCTCTGGTGGCAGGGTCATTTCGTTCAGATTCAGAAATGGAATGTTCATCTGACGGGCGAGAGTATTTGCGATGCTGTCTTCGGTTGCCAGTCCGGTTTCAACCAGCACTTTTCCGAGGCGCTTGCCCATCATTTTTTGTTTCGAAAGAGCGTCTTGAAGCTGATCGGCACTAATCAGGCCGGCATCGACGAGAATATCGCCAAGCCTTTTGCGCTGTTGAGAACTATTTTTTGCGGACATTTCGGATTCCCGTCTTTATCTTTTCCAGAAACATTTGCGGGCAGTTTCATAGCTGGGATTTATTTCCAGCGCTTTTCGAAACATAAGCATCGCTTCTGTTTTCAGACCCTTCGCTTCAAGAGCCTGACCCAGTTTGTAATAACCGTCTGCAAAACCGGGAAATTTTTGAATGTGCTTGCGAAGTTGTCGAATCAGCTCTTCCACCAGTTCCGGATTATCGAGTAGAACCGACATTTCATAATTGTATACTTCAGCCTCGTGAGCCTGGTATTCGGCGAAAAACAATGCTATGACCTTTTTATAGTCTTTCAAAGCTTCGTCTTTGCGGTCAAGAGCCTCAAGAATATGTGCTTTTTCATTCAATGCTTCCCGATATTTGGGATTAATTTCCAGGGCTTTTTCAAGAAAATCGCAGGCGCGGCTTAAATCTCCCAGGCTGCGATGAGCTTGGGCGAGATTGAAATAGGCGTCGGGCCAGTTACAAAGAGTGGTAACCCTCTCAAAGGCCTTTAGAGCATCCTCATATTGCCCGGCGTTCAGCAGTGCCTTTCCCATATTGTTGATGTATTCCGGGGTTGGGCTTTGGGCTATGCATTTCTGGTAATTTTCGATAGCCAGGTCGAGGCGCCCGTTTTTGGCAAGGGCATTGGCCAGGCTGCAGCGCAAATGATGGTTCTCGGGCTCCAGCTCCAGTTTTTTCCCTGTTTCAACAATGAATTCTTCAAGCAGGCCTTCGCTATAATATGATTTCGTCGGCGCTTCCATCATTTTTTGTCGGGCTCGGTCTTGAATTTCAGGTCGGGAAGACTGTTGGCGTCGGCAGTTTTTTCTTCAACTTCTTTAACGGTACCGAGTTTGGGAAGGGGGCTTCCCGGAATTGCCGGCAGTGGAGGGGTGACGATGTTGGTGTTTTCTTCCTTTTTTTGCTGCTCCTGGGGCTGGACTTTGGCAGCTTCTTCAGAGGGTTTGTCCCAGTTGCGGTATTCTTCTTCAGGACCTGAAGGAGCGAAATACTGCAAAAATTTGACAACGTCGGTTGAATCGTTGAGATATTCGTGGAAAGCTTTGGGGGGGATCCAGGCCGTGCTGTTCGGACCCATGACTTTGATTTCGTCGCCAATGCGCAAAGTCAGATTTCCTTCGAGCACATGCACGATTTCAGTGACGTATACATGTCGATGGCTTTTTATGTGTGCTCCGGGCAGGTAAGTAAGATGGACCATCGAAGAAATCGACGGACCGACCTTGGCCGGATCTACGAGGATTTTTGCCCCGATTCTTTTGTCTGGGGAAGTATGGTATTCTGCGTCGTCAAATGCAAAGAAACGATGTGACGGTTGGGCAGTCTTCCCTTCTTTTTCAGCAGAAAAAAGAACGCAACTGGCGAGGAAAATGAAAAGTATGGTTGAGAGAAACAGTTTGTTAGCGCTTATTAGTTTTTTCATAAACGAAATATTAGCCTGAATGGAATACCTTGTCAAGGCGCATCTAATTGACTTTAAAAGCTATTTTAATTACCATGTAAGTTAAGTCTCTTGATTCTAGTGTCAAATTAATGCAAATTTACCGCGTTTTAGCCAACAGGACTGTTTTTATCTTTGCCTCCATGCTTTTAATAAGCCTGGTAACCGGTTGTTGTACAAAAACAGTGAAAAAAAACGTCGGTAGCTCACAAAATCGGAGGCAAACCGGCAGTTTCGATGAACGTCAATCCCAAAAGCAAAAGCGTTTGTCCGGACTTAACAAGGAAGATGAGCTTAATACTCAAGATCCACGACTAAATGAGATTCGACGCCGTAAAACCGAGCAATACCGCCGATTGGAATATGCTCACGAAATGCTTGTCGACAATAATCCTCAGGGTTCACTTAGAGAGCTTGAACGACTTCAGCTCGATATTCGTGAAGATCCATATTTAGAGATGCAGGCATGGTATCTTTCTGCTATGGTATATCATAAACTTGGCAAGCCAAGTCGACGCAAACGTTCGATGCGAAAAATGCTCGAAACGATGGAACAATTACAGAAGGATCCGCGTTTTCGAACTATCCATGAAGATGGTAAATTGTCGCAAAAGGCAATTGATAAAGCGAAAAAAGAAGCAGGTGTAAAATATGATAAATTCGAATAGGCGTAAGGGTTCTATATTCCTGCTTGCTTTGACAGCAATGACGGTATTGTTCATTCTCGGGTTCTCGATCACCTTTTTTACTGGTTCTGAAGATTATTCATCCGCAATGTCTTACGAATCAGAGGTTGCATTCCATCTTGCCGAGTCGGCAGTCGAAGAATTTGTGGCCCGGCTGAAGAATTCATTGAATCATGACGATGCCAACAACCAGTTATACAAGGTTTTACGGGCACATAACACCGATGTTACCAAGGAAATTCCCCTGGAGGCCGCCCAGGTAGCCAGACTTACTGCCTATACCCGTGAAACTGCCCGACAGATTTACGGCATTCAGTTTGGCAGAGGCATGGTCGAGTCGAACGATTTTATTGTCGAAGCCAAGATAAAGCTTGATCACATCAATGCTGTCGAAGCCAAAAATGGGGAACAGGTTCTTTATAAGCTTAAAAAAGACTTGAAGGAAAAGCAGGGCGAACTTGAAGTTTTTGCCAACGTTAATTATCGCGGTCATGTCGCCAAAGTCTCTCTGAAATTTCTTATTCGCGTTGTTAAGACCTTTGTTCCACCATTCAACTATTTTACTTTGTTTGTGCGTGATGCAAGCGTTTACGGCGGCTCACATTTCAATACCTTCGATTCGTCGGTTGAGCAGAAGAGAACTCTTCGGTTAGACAATGGCTGGAACGCAATCCGAAAGAACTTTAACCCGGCCAATCCGCCATACGAATGGGAAAAAGACCTGGCGCAGCTGGGTAACAACGCTTTGACGCCACCGGGTCGCGTATATCTCGGCCAGGATATCAACAGCCTGATGCAGGCCGGACCAGCGGTTTTAATCAGGCCAACCAATGGCGCGAAACTTTTGTTCAACGACAACCCCCAGTCTCCGACCAACGCACTTGATTCGAATTCGCACGTTATTTCGCAGATGAATGCCCAGGAAAACATGTTTGTTCGTTTTGACGTTCCCTGGATGGGATTGAAGGAATATGTCAAGAAATACATGGAGCTTCAGGGCCAGAGGAAAACTGACCGGGGCAAAATATTGAGCTTTTTTGCCGGCAGTAAATGGAATGACAGGGTTAAGTTCCGCCTGTTCAATCTCGGGGCGGGAGACGAATTGATCGCCCCTGAAACCGGTGGGCCACCTTCATTTGTTAACTGTTTCAAGAGTTATGAAAACCACACCGGAAACTTGATCAGTCAGACTCCGGGCGGCAGAGCCTCCAGTGAAGGCGAAATGAAATACCGGTTGATGCCCGAACTAAATCGCAGCGGTCTCGACGTCTATGGTTCAGCACCACCGACGCCACCGCTCGCTCCGCTTGGCAGTGCTGATTTTTCAAAGCTTTCACCAACCCTTGTTTATGGACCAGCAATGCGCCAGTATTTCCGGGCTGTTCAGATCTGCCCAGAGGGTGGGCAGCCATTTGAAATGCCTTTCATTGCTACCAGCGGTCCGTTGATTGCGATGATTCCAGGTTTGACCGGTAATAAAAAGATGAATGCCACCGAGGCTTTGCAACTCCTTGAACTATCGGGAATCACCGAGGATTCATTCAAGAATTTTCGTGATAAAGTTCGTGCCGGTTGGGATCTAATGCCCGATGAAATGAAAGAGCTGAATAATTACGGCAACTTCATGAGCGATTCAGGGGTTGAGCTTTATAATCGTGGTCTGGCCAACTTTTTGCAGCGTTTAAATCGTAAACAGTCAGAATATGATGGTGTTTTGAAAGACCATATCGGTGGTTATCTTGAAAACTATCCCTATCCCTATGGAGCTCTGCCGGCTGGCCTTGATACCATCATTCGTGGGAGCCCAATGCTTGAATTCTATGAAGGACCTTTATGGTTCGCTTTGCCAGATGCATATAGTTCTTATCTTCTTGATTTTTACTTTATTCCGAGAAGTACTGAAGATTTTTTCCGTGGTCGCACAACCGTTGCGATCGGCGGAGAATCTTATGACCGTTTTCAATTCAAATATATCAACAATGTTCAGGCCTATCGCACCGGAGCTAATAATCAGACACTCGAACTCAATGGTATTCTCGCTCTGAATGACTCCGAACCTCTTGACTTGAGAAATTTGAAATTCAGAGGACATGGAGTTATTTATTCGAGTCCGATGATGGGTGGCGGCAAGGTGGTTATTGCCGGCGATCTGGTTGGGGCAAACACACCGATTGATGGCACTTTCAATTCTTCAGTTGGCAGTGATCTGTTAACTATCGTTGCACCGCAGATCGTCATCGAAACCTCGCATGCGCAGCAAAGTGACCGTTGCTATGTCGAGGCCAATCTGATTTCAGTGTCTGAACCTTTGCTGGTTATCGGCGATAAGCCGGTTACCATTAAAGGAACTGTCGTTACGCCATTTCTCAATCTGGCGGATCACTTTAAGGTTCCTGGCGAAAATGTTATCGTTTATAATGCCCTGAATGGAATTTGGCGTAACATTATGCCCAGCCTGATGGACCAACAGTATGTGGCCAAAATCGTTACCGGTGGAGTTGGCAAGTTTGATTGGAAATACGAAAGAACTCAATGATGAACCGTCGAAATAATAGGGCTTTTTCTCTGGTCGAGATTTTGATTGTCATCATGATGATATCGGTGGGCATTTTGCCGATGTATTCTCTGATGACTTCTGGACAGAAAAGAATAACCAGGGCAGACACCAGAACTATTGCGACGTTGTTTGGCACTTCGGCAATCGAATTGGCCAGAACTCTAGGTTATGACAAGGCTCAGAAGCTTCACAAAGATGAAGATTTTCTTGAGTTGCAGAAAACTGCCGACAAAAACGGTTTTGAATTGCAGTTTGAACCTACTCTACAGCCGGTTACTCCCTTGCCACCCAAAGCTAAGCCTATGTTCCTGCTTCGGGTAAAGATAACCGTCGTATCGAAGCATAAAAAAGCTGAGTCCGATGTTCCGGTTTTGACCTTCGTCACCATTATTACTGACCCGAGGTATAATTTTTACTGATATGACAAAACATGTAAAAAAACATGGTATGACCATGGTTGAGCTGGTTTTTGCGGTTGGCATGATTCTGCTTCTTTCAGGCTCGATGTTTCAGTTGCTGAGAACCATCAACAAGACATTTACCCACTCCCAGAACAAACTTGACATACTGCAGACGACAAGAATAATCATGTCTGGAATCAGGAACGAGCTGCGTAACGCTTCAATCAAGCCTGAAACCTATGAGGACGAACAAGGCAGGTCCAGACTCAACATACCTCTTTCTGACACGGAAATTATTCATTACTGTTTCGATAAAGCATCGAGAAGATTGTTTCGTGGCAAAAAAGCGCATCTTCGCGCTGAAGACCCCGGTCTTTCAGAATTGCGCCCGTTTCTTTTCAATGATGGTCAGATTCTCGCTTTCGAGTATGACTCAAGTTATCGCGATTCAAACGCCTTTGTTGAGTCTGAACTGGCGTTGAATTCAAAGGTCTGGTTCAAGGTTTCGATGAAGATTCTTTATACGGAAAAATTTGACAAGCTCAATGCCAAAGACAAAGAAGAGATTTTGAAAAATCCTGATGCCGACCCGAGGGTTAAGTCTTTTTTCATGATGATAACCCCTCGTAAGGTTAATTGGCTTCTTCAGGCAACCCAATAAAAATAAATTAAAGCTTTTCGCAATAAGAAACAGGAGAGCTATCCAAGTTCTAGGGTAGCTCTCCTGGTGCCATTTTGCTCTTGTTCTAATTCGCCCTTATTCTCAATCAATCCCAAAGGCAAAGCAGAAGCTTGAATAACTTTTTACTTTCCGGGTTCTTTGCCGGTCAGTCTTTTGTATTCTTCGTAAGCAGCCATGTATTTCTGGTGAGTTTCTTTTATTTCAGCGGCGTTGTTTGCTTTGGTTGCTGAAACGTATGCGTCATAGGCAGCCTGATATTTTGCATCAGCCTGGCGTATTTCTTCTGATGTGGGAGCAAATGAGGAAGTATTCGTGTCGTTGGTAACCGGCGCCGGTGCGATGCCCTTGTTTTCATAAGCTGCCGGAATCTCTGGAGCCAGGGCCGGGCCACCAGTAACGACGTTGCCTGAATTATTGTTGAAGAACAATATGCCGCCTGTTGCTTCATTGTCGGCTTTATGAAGAAGCTTCATTGCCATTCGGCCAAGGAAACCTCCGGCAAGAGCTCCGGCGACGTAACCAATTGGTCCAAAGGAAGCCAGCGCCATTGCGCCCGCAGCTGCACCGCCAAGCGTGGCGAGATTACTCAAGCTGCCGGTTCCGTATCCGGTGACAATACCGCCAACTATCCAGCCGGCAACACCACCGGCAAGCATGCCGAGCGGGGGAACAAAACCAGCGCACAGTGAGGCTCCGGCGACTGCGCCGGCAATTTTTCCTGCGAATTTGGCAAAGGGTCTGACGGCGTTGAGAACACTGCCGAGAATTCCTGCTTCAGCAGTGGCTGGAACCACAAATATTGCGGCCAGGATCGATAGAACCATTAACAGATTCAGACCTCTGTTTTTTCTAAGTCGGTAAAACATTTCTCATACCTCCACTCAATTATTAAGAAATCTTAACGAATCTTTTTAAATCATAAGAAAAAACAGGCGAACCCGCAATGTACCCGTCCGGTTTTATCTTAAAGGCTTAAAAAGCACTCCTTGAACCGATTTCTCGCTGTCAGAATTATCAAATTCAAAGACGGCGAGGTAGCGCTGGCGCAATTTAAGAGCATCGATTGCCTCATTTTTGAAAATCCAGCCTTCGCTTTCATTTTCCCGGCCGACAATTCGACCTTTGCCAAGCAGGCTCAGTTCAGGAAGTGCGAAAAGGTAGAGATTGGCGCTGACGACCCAGTCGTTAGCCCGGTTTGCATAAAGTTCACTGATCAGAGAAGAGGGTTCACGTTTGTCTTTTTCTTCTTCTTCTTTGGCTTTTTCTTCATTGTTCGTGCGAAGTCGCAGCGGTTTTTTCACTCTTTTAATTTCGCCCCGCTGGAAACGAAGATTCAATGACCAGGGGCGTGAGCAGATGCTCTTGATAAAGCTTTGCCCTTCGTGGTTAAGTCTGCTTTTTTCAAAGTTTTCGTCTTCGTTCATTATATAACGGGCCAGCAGAAAACCGGTTCGTTCCAGCTGAAGAGGGGTAAGACTCGGTGAGTCGGCAATACGCATCAACTCTTCAAGCAGATCGTCGGTAATCGCCTGACCGGAATAAAGCGCAGATTCGATTCGCATGAGATCGGCTGATATGCGGTTGTGTGATGACATTGCGCCGCGGTTTCTCAATTCATTGAGCTTGTTCATCGTCTGGTTGAATTTGCCGTCATAGAAGTCTATGACCGCAGAGTAAAAAAGGTCGTCACCTGGCAAGGTTTTCGGATAAAGATGAGCCGCGGTTGCATACTGCTCTTTGGCAAACGGCCCATCGAGTTTTTTTTGCAGGGCAGCGGCAATTCGGGCTTCGAGTTGCCATTTCTGATCGGGTTCGACTTCATCGAGGCGTTCGTAAACTCCTTCAAGCATCCAGATCGCTTCATCGACAAGGGGATAGTCCTGGGGTTTGACGATTTTGAACCGTTCCAGGACCAAGGCAGCTTCACGGTATCTTCCCATGGTGGCCAGAACGAACCCCTTCATCTGTTGCCAGGCGAAATCATGATAATCAGTGGTTCCGGAAACTGGTGAGATGGGTGCAAAACTATACTCGCTCAGCAGTCCGTAGGCTTCTTCTTGCTGGTTGCCCAGAGAAAGCAGTTCGATCAACTTTAGTCTCACTTCACGGCTGGTCTGGTCTTTTCCAAAGAGGCGAAAATCGGCTTTGAATTCTGGGGCCATACCCATGCAGCGGCGAAGGCTTTCAACTGCCAGATCAAGGCTTTCTTTCTTTTCACGCGAATGCTGTGTCAGCATTTTTTGCAGATAATACATCCCTTTAACGTATTGTAAGTCGGCTTTGAGACTGTTGGTTTTAAACTGCGCTTCACAGATTCTCAACCACTTTTTCGCCGTTCGCAGGGTTTCTTTGACATCCTTGGTGTTGACTATGTAAAAGGGTTCGGCGCGGTTGGCCAGATATTCTCCCTTGAAAAGGGCTGTTTGATACTGTTTTCTCGCTTTCAGCGTGTGGGCAAGGCAAAGGTACATTCTCGACTTGTCAATAATGTCACTTTTTTTGGCATCTTTTTCAGCGTTTTCCAAAACTCTTATGATTTCGTCAAGATCACGAACTTCATAATTTCGTTCATCGATTGTTTCGAGTTGTTCTTTCGCTGAAAAGAAATACTGGGTTGGGGTAATGGTTAGAAGCCCTTTTTGGCCGGCAGAGCAGCCGCTCAGGTATATTGCCAGGGCCGATAGGATAATAAGAAAAGTGGTTGTCGATAGAGTGTTTTGTTTAGCTTCTTTCATTATTGCCTCATGAACCTAGAAGTTTTTCAGTTTGATTGAAACGCGTCCTTTATTGTAGCTTGCATCCTTGGGCTTGTCATAAAAGATAATGTAATTCGCCTGAATGAGGCTTTCTACCAGTTCTTCGATCTTGCTGAATCTGAAGCGATCGTCTTCGTATTTCGGGCCGAGTTCGATGAACTTGTTATCTTCGATGAAAAACAGATACTGGATTGTGGAAAAGATGCCTTCAGGCGCATCGCGATTCTTATCCAGATAAAGGTTGACTACGTCGACTTTTGGAACGCGGGTTGAATCTTTGCCGAGTTCATCGGCTTTATGCTGCAACTGTTGATAAAGCTCGCGGGTGTCGCCCCAGTCTTTAGCCTGAATCATTGCGCAGTCAAGATCGTATTCAAGGTCACCCGAGCCTTTGCAATGATACATCGTTGGCCTTTCTCCGTCGGGCGTGGCATCAATCATGCAGCCTTCTTTGGAAAGAGAGCTGATGGTCATGATCGGGTTGTTAAGCTCAATCGACAATCCCTTCAATTCGGTAGATATTTCTTCAACCTTGAACTTTTCATCGTTGTAGTTCCTGCTCAAAGGCATTTTCTGAATATAGTCGACGAAGATCATTATGTTTTCAGTGTTGAAGTCCTGCATGACGTTGTAAGCATAGGATCTGATGCGGTCTACCGTGTCTTCTTTGGTTGCTTCAATAATGTAGAAATAGTCCATGTATTCCTGCATTCTTTTCCAGCCACTCATGAATTTTGCATCGGCGACCATGTCTGAGCGGATTTTTTTCCTCTGCAGGGAATCTGGATTAAGTCGGCTTTCTTTGGCCAAAAGACGATAGGTAAGGTTTTTCTTTGTCTGTTCGTAGGTGAAAAACAGTACTGGAATTTTGTTGATTGAAGCCACTCGAGTTGCCAGTTCCAGGGTAAATGTGGTTTTACCACGTCGCGGGGCTCCGGCGATTGCATACATGAAACCTTTTCTAAAGCCTGAAACAGCAAGGTTCAGGTAGTGCATCGGCTCGAACGAATAACCGATGATTTCAACTTCTCCGGTAATTTCCCGGTTGTTCATGTCAGCGGTAATTTCTTTCATTTCCTCGCGTACGAGGTTTATTCTTTTTGTCGTTCTTGCTTTTTGAATGTTTCTGACGTCCTGAATGACTTTGTTGGTAAAAGATTCAAGATTCTCGTTTTCGTTTTGTGGCGGAGTATCGATGAATTCATGAATTCCGTGTGCAACCTCTTTCAGCTTTCGTTTTAACGCCTGTTCTTTCATCAATTCGAGATAATGCAGACATTGATCAAGCATTGGTGAGGGTTCTTTAACAACCTTTTCCAGGAATCCTTGTACCGTTGAATCCCAGAGGTTTAGCTGTCTAAGCTTATTTTTCAAAACAATTTTGTCGAGAGTCGAAAGATCGGGAGATTCTTCTCTGAGTGCCTGGATTGACCGGAAAAGTCCGCGTGAATAGCGAGTCGAAAACAATCCGGCAATCAACCCCTTGCCTTTGAGGTTTTCCAGAATAAAGTTGTCTTTCATGATACCGGCGAGAATAGAAATTTCAAGATCCTCATCGCCGTACCCGGTTACATCTGAATCATATACGCCAGATTTCAGAGCTTCGTCCTGTTCAGGGTTCGACGAGACTGGCGAAGGTGAGGCTGGTGATTGCACTGACTGTCCGGGAAAATTTACTTGAGCAGGTTTGGGAGTTGATACCGGCACACTGGGAGTTGTTGCTGACTGGGTTGGTTGTGGCCTGGCCGGAGCAGGTGCTGGGGTGGAAAGTCTTGGCGCTGGGTTGTTTTGCATCTGGCCAGGATGATTTGGGG
>CAZTHA010000110.1:0-11726 GCA_964613435.1 uncultured bacterium | reverse complement strand
AAGTCTGATATAACGACGATGATGACTGGACAGTTGCTTAAAATAGCTGCTGACGGCGGGATTCTTTTTTTCAATGCCGGCCATTGTCCACCCTTGATCGTTGCTTCGGAAGGCAAAGAAGTCAGCATGCTCAATGTGCCGGCTGTTCCATTTGGATTCAAACCTGGCCGTGAATTTAGTCCTACAGATTTGAATATAAAACCTCAGGAGACGATTATTCTCTACTCTGACGGTATTGTCGAAAGTTCAAATCGACAGGGCGTCATGCTTGGGCAGGATGGCTTCATGGAAATGGCCAGGTCTTGTTACCATGATGATAGTCGAGTATATCTCGAAAATTTGTTTTCTGCCTATGAAAATTGGGCTTCAATTCAGCAGGATGATATTACTTTTGTTCTGATTCGGCGAAAGGGGGGCTGAGATGGTATACCAACAGTGGGCAAAAAAAGCATTTTTCATCGCTTCCCTTTTAACCGTTGGATTTTTTTTACCAATCGCTTCATTTCAGTTTTTTGCCAATCTTGTTTTCGAACATCGCCAGCAAAATTCTGAACGAGCTCTGGAAAACTTTGCCGATGAGTCGGCGCAGAGGTTGCGGAGTGTCTCTGAAAATCGCCGTTTCTGGTGTCAGCAGCTCAATGATGCTTTTGCCAAAGCCGAAAATCATCAACAATTAATAAATTCGTTTGAAACTATGGTTTCGGATCATCATCAGAATTTGTTTTGGCTTGTCTGGAACGATGTCGGGGAGCTTGTTGCCAATAATACTGGTCGTGAGGAAAGCGCCGAAACCTGGAAATCCTTGTTGGAAATCCTTGCAAAAGCTTCTAAAACATGGTGGCAGGTGTTGTCTGATTCAGAAGACACATTTCTTCGCAAAATTCTGGGACGGCATTTTGAAAGCAAAACTTTTCAAAGGGTAACCTTTAGAATGAATGCCGATTTACATGATCTGTCATTCTTTCAGGATCGGGGTTGTGTCTGGGGTGATTTTGGCCAGAAATTCTCGGCCCTGATTTTTTTCCCGCCGGGCCTTGCCAGTAAAAATCATGGATTGAATGATTTTGTAAAATCTTCTGCTGCCAAGGGTTTTCAATTTGCTTTACTAAAAGACGACTTCTTTTTCAGTAATTATGAAAAATTCAATAAAGCCAGCTTGCAAAAATGGCGGACTTTTTTTCAAACTCGTGCTCCAACCATTTGGCGCAATAAAAATCATTTTTTAACCGGCAGATATTTGCATGACAACCTGTTTTTCTGTGCTTCGTCTCACCAACAGTCAGATCTTTCGCCGGTGGTTTTGACCAGGTTATTTTCCCTGATTCTTGTCTTTTTCTGGTTGATAATGTTTCGCCATCTGAATGATGGTTCTCAAAGAAAAGATTTCAGTGTCAGGGCGGTAGTTATCGGCCTGATTACCTGTGCGAATATTTTTCCCCTGACGATCCTTGGGCTGCTGAGCCACCAGTATCTTGTGCAGAAACGCCAGATTCTTATCGAAAAGCAACGAATCGAGGCAGTTAACTTTCTTCGGAAATTAGAGGGCGAGTTCACCGCTGATACCCACCGAATAAGAAATTTCGCGATCAAGAATATCGAGAATCTTGAAAAAATATTGCAAAAGGAATCTTTGAACGAAGAAAATACCCGTTCATTTAGAACAGCTATGGGAAGAGTTGCTGGAAAATTCATGATCGTTGCCAGTACAACCTTGCCGGCCGTCAGCGATGTTGCTTTTCTGGGAAAAGAAGAAGCCTATCTGTTAAATAAATCAGGAACCAGGCTTGGCGACTTTCCCTATTCAAAAGATAACCGGCTCCAACTCAATCAAATCATGAGTAAATGCGCCTCGGTTTTTATTTCATTTTATAACGATGCTCCGATTTCCGATAAAGTGCTTACCGAAGCTGAGATAACCATAGAATCCATTTTTCAGGACTCTATCAATGCAACCTTTTTTAAATTTCTCCGGTTACTTGACCAGGTTGAATATCTTGGCATGGGAACCGAAAGACACCCGACTTTCATGCATTGCCTGTCATTCAATCCCCAGAAGCTGGCAGACTACCTGTTCATGTTCCATTTCAATCTAAGCGTACATGCACAGAATTTTCTAACCTCAAAAAATTCTCTTTTACAGGGTAATGATTATGGCATTAAAATTGTTTATGCAGCGGGAAAAGACCAAAAAAATCTTGTGATCAGGCCGTTTACCGAAAACCAAAAATTCCGAAGCATTTTTGCCAATTTGACGACTGTGCCGCAAACTTCGGCAAAATTTGTCAATCTTAACCAGCAAACGTGGCTAGCTACCGGTTTTATCAGCAAAATAATCGCTGACATTTCTTTGGTGGCACTTTCTCCGATAAGTGAAATAGACCGAAAACTCAGTTGCGAAAGCAGGTATTTGGCAGGAGTTGTCTGTATTAACATTCTTCTGGTAATCGGCATTTCACTGATTTTTTCGCAGACTTTGCTCGTACCGGTAGCTCTTTTGCAAGAAGCTACCGACGCGATCAGAAAACGTGATTTTTCTCATCGAATTGCTGCCCTTGGCAAAGGCGAATTTGGGCAAATGGCCCAAATATTCAACACAGCTTTGCGAGATCTTGAAGAAATGAGCGTTGCTAGAGCAGTTCAACAGCGGCTTTTTCCTGCGCAACAGGTTGAAACCGGAGTCTATGACCTTTTCTGTCGGTCAATAACTATGGACGACCTGGGTGGTGATTATCTGGATGTTTTGCCTCTGGACGATAAGAAATTCATAATGTTAATGGGCGATGTTGCCGGTCACGGAGTCGGTGCAGCAATTATAATGGCTATGGCAAAAGCAGCAATGATCAATTCCGCTGAATTGCTTGATCGCCCTGTTGATCTTTTAAAGAGACTGCATGATCTTATTTACCGAACTAAAAGCCGAAAACAAAGAAAAATCATGACTTTTCAGTATGTTATGGTGGATACCAGTCAACACAAAATCGTTTATGCCAATGCCGGAGGCTGTAATCCCTATGTTGTAAAAAATAGCGGCAAAGAGGTTCAGGAAATCATTTTGCCTGGCCCTGCTCTCGGCGCATTCAAAAACAGTCGTTTCAATCAGATTGATATAAGCCTCGAACAAACTGACACGCTCGTTCTTTATACAGATGGTTTAATCGAATCACGCAATGATAGCGGTGAGGAACTAGGATTTGAGCGGTTTGCTGATATGCTTGCCCAAAGGGTAATACCCGGCAGTCGGGCGAGTTTTGATGCAATTATGGAGGCCAATCGTCACTGGCGCCAGAATCAGCCTCGCCAGGATGATTTCAGTTTGTTGATTTTGCAGCGCCGCTGATGGAATTGGCCGACTTTGTCTTTGTCGCCAGGGTTTTAGCTGGTTTTCAGCCTGGTTCTTTTTTTTGGCGGCAGTCAGTCGCCGAGCTTTGGTATAATTGACATGGCTCTGAAAGAAAAGGGTTTTTTCAGGAGGTTTTATGAAAAACAAATGGTTGGTGTTAGGTGTGGCACTTGTATTTTTGGTCGGTGCGGACAATGATTTGATCGCAGCCGGGAAAAGAAGCGGCCAGGGCGGTGGCCAGGCTAACTGGAAAGCGAATCTTGAAGCCAAAAAAGCTGCGCGGCAGCAGCAATGGAAAGAAAAGACGGTTCAGAATAAAGAAAATGCCGCAGCAAAAAGAGAACAGGCCCGGCAAAAATGGCAGCAAAAGATGCAGGAGCGCCAGAACCTGACCGCTGAGCAACGGGCGCAAAAAAAGGCTGAATGGCAGCAGAAATGGGGCGCCGCGAATGCCGATAAAATGCAGCAGCTTAAAGAACGCTGGAGTCAGATGCGGCAACAGAATCCACAATTTCAGGCCCTTCAGGAGCGCATAAAAGCATTGAAAGAAGCTAAACAGAGCGGTCAACAGGGTGCATGGCAACAGAATCTCATGCAGCTGCGTCAGCAATATCAGAATATGGATCCCCAGGCAAAAGCCAATATTGCTTCGCAGATGCCGGAATTCGCTCAAAAACTTAATCAGCTTCAGCAGAATCCCAATTCCTGGGGAACCAGCGCGACCATGGTTGGCCCGAAGGGCGGCCAACACCAATATCAGGGCCAGGTTCAGCGGCAAGGCAATACCTGGCAGCAACAGGGAAAATGGACCAACGACCAGGGAAAAACCACCCAGATAAACAGCACCCTGGTCAAAGACGGCAGTAATGTCAATAAAGACGTTACCATCACGACCCCTGACGGCAAATCTTACCATTCTACCGGTAATACGACGCATGAACAGGGTCAGACCAACACTCAGTGGACCTCTGACTCTGGTAAAACCTGGTCCCAACAGACGAATTATTCCAAAGATGGCGGCAATATCAATGCCAACTCGAACTGGACCAATTCACAGGGTGAGACCCTTGAAACAAATTCTGACTGGGTTTTGGACCTGTTCGAAGACTGATTTCGCTTTCGTTTATACGGCGAGAAACTTTTTCATGATTAGCCAGGTGACTGGAATGACCATGATAAAGGGCAGAAAAATCAGAATTTCGGTGACATCGTAAGCCGTTATGAAGGGCCGGGTTTCGGTAAACTGGTGTGCATGGGCCTGATAAAACTCCGATTGGGGTTCAGGCCCATGATAGCGGCAGAAAACCCGGCCATCCTTCTGCAGGTCGCCGTAGGAAATGTAAACGCAGTTGTCGTCCGGCTTTGATGGGCGCGGTTTAATCATCTGGTTGAGAGGCGATTCCCGGTGAAAAAGCAATTGATCGTCTGTCCATTTGAATGGTAACTGGTCAGGCTTCTGTTGTAACCGGCTCAGCCATTTGTTAATGCGATTTTGCGTTTTAAAACATGCCTTTTGTCGTGACTCATTTGAAATTCCGACAAAAAATTCATATCTATGTTTGAACTCGTTAACGATGTTTTCCAGGTTGATCGCGTCAGTTTCCTTGAAGAAGCCGGGGTAGAATATGTCTGCAGAAATTGTGGCCGGGTTTTCCTGCAGATAGGCGCTGTGGTCGAAATCTGCCTGAATCGGCAGAAGCATGGCGATGAAAAAGATTGCGACGGGAAAGACTTTTTTCATATATTCATAAATAAGTTTTTGGAATGGAACATTGAAAATGATAGCTGAAGAACTGGAAAAATGCTATTGGCTTGTTGAGAATCAGATTTTTGCCGGACCGTATCCTTATAATCCCGGGGGCAGGCAGCCATTGCTCTTTCTCGAAAATCTTTTCGCACTGGGAATCGATTCCTTCATCGATCTGACTGAAGAAGATGAATTAACCCATTATTACCGTTTGTTAAAACCCCATTCAAAAATCAATTATGCCCGCTTTGCCATCGAGGATTATTCTGTTCCCTCCACGGACCAGATGCGGCAGATTCTTGACCACATGAACTCTGAACTTGAACAGGGTCGTAAAATTTATTTGCATTGTTTCGGCGGCGTTGGCCGAACCGGCACTGTCGCCGGTTGTTTCCTGGCAGAAAACGGTTTTTCCGGCGAGGCGGCCATTGTTGAACTGCAAAAGAAATTTGCCGTTTCAACGAATTCGAAATGGAACAAAAGTCCGGAAACCGACGCGCAGACCGCTTTTGTTAAAGCCTGGCCTCATCCGGTCTGATTTTCTTTCTATTGTTGGAAAAAGTTTAAAAAACGGCTCAGAATCTGTTTCAGTTTGCTTAACGACTTTTGCATGGCAGTGGCATCGAAAAAAGAGGCGGCCTGAAATAGTTCTTCAGCCTCGAGGGCGAGCAGGTTGAAACTGTGAAGAATCGCCATGTTTCTGATTCTGGTCGCAAATTCCTTTATTTCATCGATGCTCAATGCTCCTTCAAATTGTGCCAGATCGTCCATCAACTCGAGAGTGATTTTGCCGGCAAGCTCTTGCGGATTTACGATCTGTTCGAAGGCAATGGCTGGTACCTTTTCCTTTTCAGGTTTCGTTTGTTCTTCTGATTCTTTCAGGGTAAACCGCAAAAATCGGCCACCCTCTGAAAATAGGTCGAAGAGCTTAACCGGTTTGTGCAGATAACCATCAAAAATTTGCTGAAAATCAGAGTCAATTGAATTGATCGAGGCCGTTAAAGCTATAACCGGAATATTATGCCGTGCCTTGATTTCTTTGGTGGCTTGAATGCCATCTTTCACCGGCATGCGAATATCCATGATTATCAGTTGTGGTTCGAATTCTTCAGCCATTTTTACCGCTTCTTCGCCATCGCAGGCAGCCTTAACCTTCAAGCCTACCGCACTGAGTGCTTCAGTTAACAACTCACGGTTTGAAGTGGCATCGTCGACAACCAGAACTTTTTGTTCTTCAAACTGGAAAAAGCGAGCCCGACTTCCTGAGTCTGGGCTTAAATGACTGGTGAGCCTTTCAATTGCCAGGTTGCGCAGTCTTAATTCAAATCTGCTGCCTTTGCCAGGTTCGCTCTTGAGAAAGATTTCACCATTCATCATCTCGGCAAGGCGCTTGCAGATTGCCAGGCCCAGCCCGGTTCCGCCAAGCTTTCCCCCCTGGCCTTTCTTTTGCAGAAAAGGTTTGAAAATAGCATCCTTGTCGTAATGGTCAATGCCGATTCCCGTGTCTTCAACCGAGATGATCAGATCAGTGTGCCCACTATCCGAGCCTGGTGCGGCCGAAAAGAAAATGCTGACCACCCCGGTGTCGGTAAATTTTATCGCGTTGGTTACCAGGTTGTTCAAGATTTGTCGAATACGAATGCCATCCAGTAAAACCGTCGAAGGAACCGAATCATCAACTTCTACCTTGAAGTCGAGGCCCTTCTGAGCTGCGTTACTCGCAAAAAGGGCCTTGGTTTCACGGGCAAGAACTTCGATAGACAACGGTTCATAAAGTATTTCCAGCTTGCCCGACTCGAGTCTTGAAAGATCGAGAATATCATTGACGATGTTCAACAAAGAACGCCCGGCGGTAAGAATTGAATTAAGGTAGCTTTCTTCATTGCTGCCTTTGACAACCGGGGTCAACAGTTCGCTGAAACCGATAATCGCGTTTAGAGGTGTTCTGATTTCATGGCTGATACTTGCAAAAAATTCAGATTTCAAAACGTTGGCATCTTCCGCCAGAGACTTTTTCTGCTCAATTTCCCGCTCAATATTTATGGTGTGGGTACAATCAAATATCAGGCCGGTTTGAAAACGTGGGCGATCATGGTGGCTGAAGTCGAAAAAATCAAACATGACTCTGAGCCAGTGGGTCTCGATATCATTCTTTTCGTTCTTCAGGCAGATTCTTAGATCCTGGCAGTTGGTCGAGTCGTCAGAATGTTTGGCTCTTTTCGGTTCATATTTTGGCGGGAACAGGTTCAAGTCATCTGGGTGAACGAGTTTTTGAAAATCCTTTATTGTTTCGATGCGGCTGACCGCATTGCCTAGCAGTTTTTCGATCGCTCCGCTCAAAAATAGTCGTCCTTCGGCAAGATCGATCTGGTAGGCAATGGCTTGTCCGGCACTTACGGCTGTTTTTAAAAGTTCCTTTTCAACCCGATGCTTTTCGATTGCGGCGCGGTCAGCAGAAATGTCGATCAGACAGCCTTCGACATAAGTTCCGCTTTCATCCCGGTCCATGCGGCCGAAGAGAGCTCCCCAGAATATTTCGCCGTTGGCACGTTTGAATCTGACTTCGATACCCTTGGTTTCACCATTTTTCTTGATCTCATCATAGAAAAAAGTGTGATCTTCAGGACGGTAGTATACCTCATGGGCGATGCTGCGAATGCTTTCTATTGCCGCGTTTTCCGATTCGTAGCCGAGCATTTGCGCCAGTGCTTCGTTAAGATAGACGAAAGAATCGCCGCGACTGCGCCAGATACCAACTGGTAGCCTGGCGAATATCTGCCTGAAACTGCTTTCGCTTCGACTCAGGTCTGAAACCAGCTCTTTTTCACTCGAAATATTCTGAATGAAACCATCGCAAGTTTGCCCATCCGTCAGCTTGTTCCAGTTGCAGACCAATCTGAACCAGATCGGCGTTGTCGTTCCAATACTATTAGGGTCGTTCAGGCAAAATTCATGGGATCTACTTCCATGAATGGTTCTGGAAAAGTCATCTTTCAAATTGAACCAGAATTGTTTGCAGTTTGTTCGGTGCTGAAATTGCAGAATATCGAAGAAGTTTTGTGCATTGCTGATTATCTCGGTTTTGATCGAAGTGCCGGGGAGTTTTTCGGCCTTGAAGACAAAAATATCGGAGCTGAAATTATAGGTAAATGCCACGGTTTTTATTGCTTCGAGCCCTGCAAGCATTCTATTCTGGTTAATCGCCCTGGTTTCGAGAAAATGGTTGAACGAATCGGTCAACTTGCCTATTTCATCGTCAAACTCGTATTCAATCGGTTCAACCGTTTTATTGGCCTCGAACTCTTTCATTGCTTCATCGAGTTTTTGTATCGGTCCAAAAAGCATGTTTTCACAGGCCAGAAAAAATCCGGTCAAAAAAGCGAGAACGATAAATAAAAAAATGGCGGTCTGACTAAGAATGAAGATTTCGATAACCCTATTGATGGGATCAGCCGAGAGATGAAGCTCAAGTTCCCAGGTTTCGAGCTGTTGTTGCCGATTTTGTAAAATAAGCTGATGGGTGTGGATCTTTATATCATTGCTGGCAGAAGCGGTGTTCGTCTGTAAATTCAATACCGGCAACCCATTTGGATCTTTAAGGGAAATTCCTTGCACAAAACGATGATCGAGTATTCTTTGCAATATTTTGGCACTACCGCCAAAATCTCTGTTGATTATCAGTTCGCGAAGTTCGGAGCCGCTTCGTTGCAGAAAGAGATCGATCTTCTCCTGATTTTCTGAGATCAAAATGTTACGCGAAAGCATGATGACAAAAAAAGCGATGAACCCTGAAACTATGATTGCCGGTGGCAGTACATAGAGCAAGACCCTCGATTTGAACGAGGTGGATTTTTTTTCTCTAAATCCCGTTGAATCAGACTTTTGCATACGGATCCTCTAACAATTTGTGTCTGATCTACAACCCAAAACAAGCCACTCTATAATTATTATAGAGTGTGGGACTTATAAGAGCAAGTAGATGATTATTTACTTTTTAGCGGCGGGAAGCTCGATTTTGCGAGGTTTGCCGACAAATGGCCGATAAAGAAGTATGACCCGGCCAATGATGCGAACCAAAGAAGCGCCGCTGCCTTCTATGGCCGTTTGTGCAACTTCCTTGGCGGTCACCGGAGCTGAATCGAGAATTTTGATTTTGATCAGTTCATGGGAATTGAAGGCCTCATTGACGCTGCTGACAATCTTGGCTTCAAGTCCCTGTTTGCCGATTCTGACGATCGGAGAAAGCTTGTTGGCCATAGCTTCAAGAAATTTTCTCTGGTTTGAGGTAAGATTCAAGTCCGGTCTCCTTGCTGGGTTTGCCCCTGTTTTGCTTGAGTTGAAAGCATATTACAGACTTGCGCGGGTTGTAAACAAAATTGTTTGGCAGCTTTGCCTGGACTGAAAAAAGATAACTATTTTCCAATTGTTCGGGCTATTTCTTCGGGGCTTTCAACCTGAAATGCCCTGAAGCCACTCTTTATCGCCGCTTCAATATTGGTTTTGCTGTCGTCGAAAAAAAGAATCTTTTCAGGTTCAACCTGTAATTGATTGGCTACCTGACTGAAAATCGCCGGGTCAGGCTTTACCAGATGCATTTCGTAAGAAAGAAAAAGCCGGTCAAAACAATCGAGCAGGTCGCTTTGCTGACGCAGAAAGTCGATGTGCAGGGCATTCGTATTCGATAGCAGGGCAAGGCGGTTATTCTTTTTCAACCGCCGCAAAATTTCAATACTTCCGGGTTTTACCGGGCCAATTATTCCGATAAACTCTTTCATGAAATCTTCCTGGCTAAGGCTGACCGGGTTTTCCTGGCAGAAAGCCCTGAAAAAATCCGCAAAGCTGCATAAGCCGGCTTCGAAAGTTTTTATCGAAGAAAGACTGAGCCATTTCTCCAGAAGCTGTTCTTTTGATAATTCGGTGCCAAAAAGGCTGCGGGCACTTTTTTCCCAGTGCAGGTCAATCAGCACCCCGCCAAGATCGCATAAAACAACTGATTCGCTGAGTTTTTCAATCATTGTTTTGACAATGGTCAAGCTGAATTTTGCCCAGGCTTTGCTCCTGGCGTTGCTGGCGGATATGCTCTGCCTTGGCGGCTTCGATGCGCTTAAATGCCAGCCAGAAAAGCAATGGCACTATGACCAGATCGTCGATGAAACCGATGATCGGAATGAAGTCGGGAATCAGGTCAATTGGCGAGAGCAGATAAATTACGGCCAGCAGCATGAGTATCTTTGCCGATTCCGGCGCCCGTTCATAAAAGGCCAGTTGCTGATAGTAGGCGGTTTTTTCTCTGATAACTTTGACGATATCCAACGGTTTGTCCTTTCAGTTTGAGGTGGCTTTTTCAAAAAGCTCGCCGGCCGATAATCCCGAATTGTTCTTCGTCGAATCACTGGCGCCAAGTCTGATCAGATAATGGTATACCCCGGTTGCACCAGCTGCAGCGGCTTCATGCAGTGGTGTCGATCCGCGTATATCCAGGGCAAAGATATTGGCTTTGGCTTCGACAAGCAGACTTATCAATTTCATTTCGCCTTTCATGGCGGCATAATGCAGGGCAGTGCGCCCGAAATCGTTTCCAAGGTCGGGTTTTGCCCCTTTTTTTAGAAGAGTCTCGACAATTTCTGCACGGTTCAACAGAACTGCCAGGTGCAGCGCTGATTCACCGAGGCTGGCTTCCTTGAATTGCAGTAGCATGGGGTGGCTTGCCAACAGCCGGAAAACCTGTTCATTGGCTCCAGAGTTAATATATTGCCAAAGTAGCTTCGCCTCAGGGTTGTCAGCAAGCTTGCGGCCAAATTTGCCGGTTTTTTTGAATTCATTTATTCGTGGCTGCCTGCTGCTCAAAAGAGCCGTGGAAAATGCCGTAAGGCCGTTATTTCCAACTATTTCCAGGTTTGCGCCCAGTTCGATCAGAGGCAAAATCAGCTCATCGCGACAAATGAACAGGGCCGAGCTGCCGTCGGGAAGCCGGGCATCTATTTTTGCACCATGCTTGACCAGTAGCCGCAGCATGTTTTCGCTGCCACTCTGGCATACCACATGAAGCGGCGTCAAATCAGCAAAATTTCGCTGGTTGACATCGATGTTCTGGCGCAGCAGAAATTTAAGGGTTGCCTCCCGCTGCGAAGAATTGCCGGCACAGATGAGATGTAAAAGGTTGTTGCCGCCCGGATCGCGCTCCAGAGGCGAAATTCCGGCTTTGAACAGAAGTATGATGCCTTCGGTGAAAGCGTTGCGGGTCGCTAGCTGTATTGCCGACATTCCCGAGGGAGTTTTGGCAGCAATGGGGGATCCCGCCTCGAGCAGAATCTTCAGCGCAGTTGCTTTGCCAACTGAAGTTGCCAGTAGCAAGGGCGTTAATCCGTTTTGGTTTCTTTCGTTCAGCAATTCAGGGTTAGCAGACAGTTTCCGACAGTCTTCGAAGTTATCTTCAATAATTGCCCGATGCAGTTCATTACCTTCAGGAACCGCAACGGTAGCGGTGTTTTTTCTTTTGATCATTTCGCCTTCAAGGCGAAGAACTGATTTCAAAGTGCTGTCTGGATCGATGTTTATGTCTTTGAGAAGCGATTCTGCTTTTGTGAATTCGCCCAGCTGACGATAAATGTCAGCGACTTTCAGCCTGATAGAATGGTT
>CAZTHA010000109.1:0-11871 GCA_964613435.1 uncultured bacterium | reverse complement strand
CTCTGGCTGAAATGGCCAAACGATATTTACCTGAATTCGGGCAAACTCGGCGGTATTCTTGTTGAAAAGCTCGCGATTGGGCCCCGGCCGTTTTTTGTTGTCGGCGTAGGTCTCAATCTGCAGACACCTTCGCAAATCAAGGCGGCAGGACTGGATCAGTTTTCTCTGAATTCTTCGGCTTTGCTGGTCGATATTCTTTCTGATTTTGCTGAATTGTTGGCGCTTGAACCCAAGCTGCTGCGAGAAAAGTGGACGACTGCGGCTGGCCAATTCTGGCGCAGGACCTTCAAATGTCTAGAGGTTGCCGGGCTTAATCAGCAAAAGCAAGAGCCATCTTCGATAAAACCCATCGGCATTAACGAAGATGGCTCTTTACAGGCTCGCGAAGCCGGCAGGGTGACCAGAATCGTTTCGGCAACCCTGAGCCTCGAAGAAGAGGCTATTTAACCGGAATGTTGAGGCGGTAGGTAAATGGAGTTTTTTCTGCTTTGCCGCTGACGACAAAATAGGCGGTTGCCGGTTTGCTGAAAACGTAAGCAAACGCTTCGCCCCAAGTTTTGAGGTCACCGGTCACCTTGCCGTTGCCATCGTTCAATTCGATGCGCACTGAATTTGGATCGACATTGCTGGAAAAGCTCATGCTGAAGGTTATTTCAGTGCCGGCAGGTATCTCGGCAGAAACCGGACTTTTCTCTTCAATGAAATCAAACGATTGATAGATTTTGCGGCTTACTGCCTGCATGGACAAAGCCATTACAAAAGGATCTTTATCTTCCTGTCCTTCGCTAACGGTGTTTTGTGCGCCGGCCATGCTTTCGCCGATTTTTTCCCCGGATGTATTTGCCGAATCGGCGAATGAAGAACCGGTCCGGTGGTCGGCCGAGCCTTGCTGGCGAGAAACGTCAGTTTCATCGGCTGAACCATCGCCGCCGTAGGCTGATTCGTCATCTTCTGAGGAAGAGCCAGTGGCACTGCCCTGATCACTGCCACGCAGATTCGCTCCCGAGCCGCTGCTGTCAGACTGGTTCGAGTTTGAATGGCCATGGTTGGTTCCATTGGCGCTGGCGTATTCATCGTTGTTTGCGTTTGCATCGCCCGATGAAGAATCCGTGTTGTAAGATCCGTCGTTCTGAGACGATGCGTCGGTGTAATTAGCGTCGTTTTGGCTGCTTCCCTGATTCGATGCAGAATCGGAACCGTCGCCGGAGCCATCATTGCCGTTGGAACTGCTGGATGAAGAGGAGTTTCCGGAGGAGCCATCGCTGGAATTTGTGCTGGAGCCGTTCTCGGAATAGCTACCAGAACTACCATCGGCAGAATTGCCTTCAGCAGAGCTGGAGCTCCCATCGATGGCAGAGGCATCCGACGATTGGTTGCCCGAAGATTGGTTGCCCGGAGATTGGTTGCCCGAAGATTGGCTGCCAGAGGAGTTCCCTTGGCTGTTGTTGCCTTCGGCAGAAGGGTCGGAATAAAGGTCGGATAGATCCACCTGTTGGGACTTGCCGAAGGTCGAATGATTGAAATCTCCTTCAGAACTGGAATGTGAGGTAGTGCCTGAATTTGTGAGATTTTCTGCGCCGATTTTTCGTCGCTGGTCGTCGATTGTGCGGCTGTCGAAGTCGACTTTGATAACCGGAATCGTAACTTTCATCAGTTCCTTGGTGTTGCCATTCTCTTTGATGACGATAGCGGCAGAATACTTGTCGTCGGAGGGAACGCGGAACATGTGCCGATAGTTCTTGGTTTTATTGGAGTCAACCGGAGGGTTCTTGCCTTCTTCGTCAGTTACGACCAGGGCCACTTTACTCGGATCGACGTCTTTGGATATTTCAAGAGCGATTTTTACACGGGTATCTTCAGGAATTTTGAATTTGTTGAGCGAGTATTCGATGGGTGAGTCGTTGTCGGCATTGGTGCTGAAAATTTCTTCGGTAAAATCGGTTGGGTGCTGGATAACCATGCGCACATCCGGTTCGGGAAGTTTGGTCGGAGCCGGGTCAACGCCGGGCAAAGGCTTGTCGGCGGGGGTGCTGGGGGCTCCGGGAGTCGAGGGGTCAGCCCCGGTTGGTGCTCCAGAATCGGCAGGTTTTTCAGATGAGCTTGAACTACCCGGAGTACTGGTAGAAGAAGAGCTTCCAGAGCCTTCATCCGTTGAAGGAGTCGATGGGGTCGAGGGTTCAGCGGCAGGTGCATCTGGCTTGGTATCGGGTTTGTCAGCAATGACCATGTCTTCGTCTTCATCTTCGCCGGAGGCGACTTTTTCAGGTTCTGCCGGTTCAGGTTCAGGTTCATCATCATTCTTGTCGCCGGTGCCAAAGGAGGCTTCGTTGTAGGAATCCGAGAGGATATACTTGCCGTTGACGAATTTGACGCTCCATTGATAGCCGGCCCCGCCGCCGGCAAAGCCGGTTGTATTGGGTGTGGCGGATTTAATCATCATGTCTTTCATATTGTTGACGCTGGAGTTAACAGCGTCTTCCATGTTTTGCTGGGCGTCTGAATCGGATGATTTGTGGCCATCGCTGGAAGAGGTAATTTCAGTAATATCCGGAGTATTTCCACTTTCACCAAGGTCTTTTTGCTGTTTTTCCCAGTTGTCTTTGACTTCTTTGAGGTGCTCGTCCATTTTTTTCTGGTATTCTTCAGCGCGCTTTTTGGCAGCGGCTTCGGCTTCTGCAAAAGAATCGAATTCCAGGTCGGCCGCAGGCAGAATGCTAAAATTGGTTAGCAATAACAGGCCGGTTAAAAGGAATATGAAACACTTTTTCATGGTTTTCTCCCTTGTCTTACTTCCTGATCCTATATAATTATAACTTTATTCTGGTACAAACAGAATAAATATTCTTTTCTCCAAGAATACTTCTCTATAATATAACGTTTTTTACGGCAAAAAAGTTTCATTTATTTTTCGTTTGCGGTAAGCTGCCTTTGTACAACAATAATCTATCGAGGTAGAGAAAAATGATCGATGAATCTTCGCAAAAGTTGATATCCTGTCGTGTGTGTGGCGTGATAATGGTTAAGCTTGCCCGCGACATCTGTTCGAAATGTTTTCAAAAAGAAGAAGAACTTTTTCAGAAAGTTAAGGGTTTTTTACGGGCAAATCCGGGCGCGACGGTTCAGGAAGTGGCTCAAGCCATGAATTGTCCTGAAGAGCATGTAAAATATTTCATCACATCCGGAAGGCTTGAGCGAGTCGGAGTCAAGGTTGCCCATCCGTGCCAGATTTGTCAGAAGACCATTCTTGACGGAATGATCTGCCCTGAATGCAAGCGCAGCCTTAAAGATCAGGTCAGCACGCTAAAGAATGCTGCTGGAATCAAAGATGACGACGAGCGCTGAAAGAATCGCCGGCAAAATTTCCTGAACTCAGGCGACGTTTTCGTTCAGATGCTTTTGATCGAAGTGAAGACCGGAATTTTAAATTGTCATGGTCGAAAAGTTGCAATGCACCTGACACTGTGCTAGACTTTTCTGGTTTAGGGCGATTGGCTCTACAACAGTTTTAGTTTGCCATGGACCTTTCGGGGTCTGATTGGCGTTACGGCTGACGGTCAATCATTCTGCTATTGTTTTGAAATCATTCTGTTTGAATTGTAGGGAGATGGTATGAATCCAGACGGAAATGGGGAGATCAGTAACGAATTCTTCAAAAAGTTGAATCAACAGATCGTTCAAAAGGACAATCTGATCAAATTGCTTCAGCTTCAGATCCGCAACCTTAAAAACCAGATTGAAGCTGGCGGTGCAGGTTCAGAAGATTCGGCTGAATTGAAGAAGGCACTTGAAGAAAAATCTCTAGAAATTGAAAAAATCCAGGCTGACCTCGACGAACAGAGGTCGCAGTTTGACAATTTCAGCAAAGAGAAAGAAGAGCAGATTCAAGCTCTTAACCGCATGCTCGAAGAGCAGCAGGGTGGTGGCGGAATAGAAACGATTGAAGATCCGCGCGTGCCCGAACTGGAAGCGCAGATTGCAGCGTTAACCGCCGAACTTGAAGGCCTTAAAGCCGCAAGTGCAGAGGTTGCACCCGATCTAACCGCAGATCTGGCTGCCAAGGATGCGCTGATCGAACAGCTGCAGCAGGAACTGGAAGCGGCTAAGGTTGCGTCAGGCGATGGCGCCAGCGAATCAGAAGCCGTACAGCAGTTTCGCATCGAGGCCGAGGCAGCCAAAGCCGAATTGCAGCAGGCTGAAGTCGCAATGGCGCAATTCTCGGCTCAGATTCAGGAAAAAGATGCCCAGATCGAAGAGATGAAGCTTTCGGTTCAGGAGAATAAGGGCGACGATTCTGCACAAAACCGGATAATGGAACTTGAGCAGGATGTGGAAACCCTGAAAAATCTTTTGGCTGAAAAAGATGAGGCCCTGAGCGCAGGTTCCGGCGCTGAAGCTGCCGTTGATCCACAACTGCAGCAAAACCTCGCCGAAGCCCAGGCCGAAGTTGAAATGCTCAAAACTCGACTTGCAGAAATGCAGAATGCTGCTCCGGCTCTCCCTCCCGGAGTGGAAGAAGAACTTGCCAAACTGCGTGAAGAGAATTCTCAGATCGATGAAATCAAACAGAAGATGGTTAATCTGCAGGCTGATTCTGAACAATTGACCGAAATGGCAATGAAATTGACCGCGGCAGAATCTGAGCGCGAGCAGCTGGCTTCTCAGCTTGAAAAGCTCCAGTCTCAGGAAGAAAGCGAAGAAGAGCAGGCGCTCAAACTTGAAGTTGCAAAACTTAAAGAGTCGCTTGAAAGCAAAGACGCTGAAATCGCCAAGCTACGTGTTTCGATCGAGGCTCGTGGCGACGATAGCATGAGTGACCCGGCCCTGCGCGAAGAAGTGGAACAGCTGACCCGCCAGGTTGCTGACCAGTTGCTGGCGATCCAGAATTTTGAAGGCATGCTCAACAAGGCCAAAGAACAGATCGACGCCAAAACCCATGAGATTGAAATGCTCAAGGGTCGCCTCTCTCAAAGTGATGAGCCGCAGGCGATCATTCCGGTCACCGGCGATAGCGAAATTATCAGCAGCTTTATCGACTTTTTCGATGGCCTCGATTCCTTGCTGGCAAGAAATCCTTTGCCTGAACTGCAAACCTTGCATCAGAAACTTCTCGACCGGTTGATCATTCCCAATCAGATCAATTATGTGCCGGTTATTTCCGAAGAATTTGATCCGGAAAAGCACATTGCCACCGATTATTTCCGCTCTGACCGATTCCCGGAAAAATGTGTCGTTTTTGAAGTCGAAAAGGGCTATGCCAAGGGCGACAGCATTATCAAGAAATCCAAGGTCTGGGTGGTTCAGAACCTGTTCAACTGTCTTGAATGCAACACCATGCAGAGCAATCCTGACAGCCGCTTTTGCCACATGTGTGGTGCTAAAATGGTCGCTCCTAACGGTTTGCCGGTTGACAGTCTTCCCGAATTCTCGCCGACGCCGGCCACTTATCAGCGATTTGCCGAAAGAATGGCCGAAAAGGGCAATATCGAGAAGGCAAAGGAATATCTCCAGTCAGGGCTTGAACTCGATGCAAACTTTGTTCCGTTGCTGACCAAGCTTGGCGAAATCACGGCCTCCGAGTCCAATTATGAAGAAGCTCTTGAGCTGCTCAAAAAAGCCTATAACCTTAAAAAGGATGTAAAAATCCAGGAAAAGATCAGTGCTATCGAAGTTAAGCTCAACATCTTCAAGCAGGCGCAGAGTCTCAAACTTGATCCAGAAGAATTCAGCAAGCTTGTCAATCTGATTCAAAAATAAATCTCAGGAAACCCGCTATATGTCACAGAATCCCGATATCCTTCCAAAAGCCTATGATCCCAGTCAGGTTGAAACCTCAACCTATCAGAAATGGGAAGAAAACAAGTGCTTTCATGCCGACGAAAAGAAAGATAAGGAAACCTACTGTATTGTAATTCCACCGCCCAACGTCACCGGAATGCTGACCATGGGCCATGTCCTCAACAATACATTGCAGGACATCCTTGTCAGATATCATCGTATGCTTGGCCGCGAAACCCTTTGGCTGCCCGGCACCGATCACGCCGGCATCGCGACTCAGAACGTCGTTGAAAAAGCGCTCGCCAAAGAAAAGATTTCCCGCCATGACCTTGGCCGCGAAAAGTTTCTTGAAAAAGTCTGGGCCTGGAAGGAAAAATATGGCGGAATCATCCTCAGCCAGCTAAAGCGGCTTGGCTGTTCCTGTGACTGGGAACGGGAACGCTTTACCATGGATGAAGGCTTGAGTGAAGCAGTGCAAAAGTGCTTCATCAAACTATATAATGACGGTTTGATCTACAAGGGCAAATATATCATCAACTGGTGTCCGCGCTGCCGCACGGCTCTTTCTGATGAAGAAAAAATCCCCGAAGATACCAAAGGCAACCTCTGGCATATCAAATATCCGCGAAAAGACGGCAAAGGTTACGTTATCGTCGCAACCACCCGCCCGGAAACCATGCTCGGCGACACTGCAGTTGCCGTAAATCCCGCCGATGAGCGATATGCCGATCTCGTCGGCAAAACGCTGGTTTTGCCTTTTGTCAATCGCGAGATTCCGGTTATCGTCGATGAATACGTCGATAGAGAATTCGGTTCCGGGGCGGTTAAAATAACTCCGGCGCACGATCCCAACGATTTCGAAATGGGGCGTCGTCATAATCTTGAACAAATTATCGTTATGGACGAAGGTGGGGTAATGAACGAGCTGGCCGGTGAATTTGCCGGTTTGGATCGTTTTGCCGCAAGAAAAGCGATCGTTGAGGCCCTTGAAGAGAAGGGACTGCTTGAAAAAATCGAAGATCACGAGCTGGCCGTCGGACATTGCGAGCGCTGTAAAACCGTTATCGAGCCATATCTTTCTGACCAGTGGTTCGTAAAAATGAAACCTTTGGCCGAAAAAGCGGTTGAAGCGGTAAAAAGCGGCAAACTGCGATTTACCCCGAACCGCTGGATCGGTGTGTATCTGCACTGGATGGAAAATATTCGCGACTGGTGTATCAGCAGACAGCTCTGGTGGGGCCACCGAATTCCCGCCTATACCTGTCAGAGTTGCCAGGAAGTCATGGTTTCGGCCAGTCAGCCGGAAAAGTGCCCGAAATGCGGTGCTACATCAGGCATTCTTCAGGACGAAGATGTTCTCGATACCTGGTTCTCATCCTGGCTGTGGCCGTTTTCAACCATGGGCTGGCCGGAAGATAGTGAAACCTTGCGCAGATTCTACCCGACCGATACTCTGGTAACCGGCCCGGATATTATTTTCTTCTGGGTTGCCAGAATGGTCATGGCCGGCTATTACTTTGTCGATGAATGCCCATTCCACGATGTTTACTTCACCAGCATCGTTCGCGACATGAAAGGTCGCAAAATGAGTAAATCGCTGGGCAACTCGCCAGATCCGCTTGATATCATCGCCTCTTACGGTGCTGATGCCCTGCGTTATACCGTTATTTCGCTGGCTCCTGTCGGTCAGGACATCAAGTTTGCCGAGAACAAGGTCGAAATCGGGCGTAATTTTGCGAACAAGCTCTGGAACGCTTCAAGATTTGTTTTGATGAATCTCGAAGGGGCAACCTGTTCTATCGAAGCCGGTCTACCCGCTCAAGACCAGATGAGTCCGGCAGACCGCTGGATAATTTCGCGAATGAACTTTGCTGTGGACCAGGTCGCTGCCAACCTCGCCGAAGGCAGCTTCAAGTTCAACGATGCCCTCAAGGTCGTTTATGAATTCATCTGGAATGACTTTTGTGATTGGTATATTGAAATGTCCAAGCCGGTTCTGTTCGGAAAGGATGCCCAGGCCAAAGCCGTAGTTCAGCAAGTTCTGGTAACCTGCCTTGACGGTGCCCTGAAAATCCTCCATCCGTTCATGCCGTTCATAACCGAAGAAATTTGGCAGAAACTGCCTGGCAGCAAAGGCTTTCTTATGCAGGCTGCGTTCCCCGTCGTCGACCAGTCACTGGTAAACATCCCGCTTGAACAGGAAATCGGTGAGCTGATGGAAGCGGTGCGGGTAATCCGCAATCTTAGAGCCTCGGCCAACATTTCGCCGGCCAAGAAGGTTGCGGTACGGGTTGTCGAAGGCCCTCAGACCTCGCAGGTTTTTTCCAACCATCAGGCGATGATCTGTAACCTTGCCGGAGTTGAAAAATTCGAACTGGTCGGCAACAAGCCTTCTGGACATCTCGTTGGTTTAATGGGATCTGCCGAAGTCTGTCTTGACCTGGCCGGTGTCATCGACGTTGAGGCTGAAAAGGCCCGGGTTGAAAATGAACTGACCAAGATCGAAAGAGAAATGGGCAAGATTTCAGTTAAGCTTGAGAATCAAAGCTTCGTTCAGAAAGCTCCCCCTGAAGTTGTTGAAAAGATCCGCGATGGTATCGCCGAATATGAAGCGCAGATCGTCAAGTTGAAAGAATATCAGATGGAACTGGGGAAGATTTAAACCGTGAAATTCAGCGCAACACCTAAAGAACAGCTTGAAATAATCGCTACCGGCACTGCCGATATCGTTTCCAGAGAAGAACTGCTCAAAAAGCTGGAAAAGTCATACCAGACCGGTAAGCCCCTGGTGGTTAAGCTGGGTGCCGATCCTTCCGCGCCGGATATTCACCTTGGACACACCGTCGTTTTACAGAAAATGCGGCAGTTTCAGGCGCTTGGTCATGAAGTCGTTTTCCTGATCGGCGATTTTACCGGGCGAATCGGTGACCCCACCGGCAAAAAGAAGACTCGACCGGCGCTGACTGAAGAAGAAGTCATTGCCAATGCTGAAACCTATAAAAAGCAGATCGGTAAAATTCTCGATCTTGAAAAGACCAGAATCGTCTTCAACTCGGACTGGCTTGGCAAGATGACCTTCGCCGATGTGCTCAAGCTGAGCTCGCAATATACCGTGGCACGTATGCTCGAGCGCGACGATTTTGAAAAGCGCTTCAAAGGTCATGTCCCGATCAGCATTGTTGAATTTATGTATCCGCTGATGCAGGGCTATGATTCGGTCGCCCTGCAGTCTGATATCGAGATCGGTGGGGTCGATCAGACTTTCAATCTGCTCGTTGGCCGCGAATTGCAGCGATCCTATGGTCAGGAACCCCAGATTACTTTGACCATGCCTATTCTTGAAGGGCTCGACGGTAAGGACAAAATGTCAAAAAGTCTGGGTAATTACGTTGGCATCGATGAAGAGCCCGGCCAGATTTACGGCAAACTTATGTCGATTCCCGATGAATTGATGCTCAAATATTATGAGCTTTTGACTGATATCAGCCTCGAAGAGCTGAAAAGCATTAAAGAAAGAATCGGCAGTGAGCCCAAGAAGGTTAAAATGATGCTGGCCAAACAGATTGCCTCGCAATATTGGGGTGCTGAAGCTGGCCAGGCTGCTGAGGCCGAATTTGAGAAAATTTTTGGTAAAACCGGTGACGGTTTGCCCGATGAAATAGAAGAAGTGACGCTTGAAATCCCTGCTGAAGGTATTTCGCTGCTCAAGCTTCTTACCACGGTTAACCTTGCCGAAAGCGGTGGCGATGCCCGTCGCAAAGTGCAGCAGGGCGGCGTAAAAGTCGACCAGCAAAAAGTTACCGATGGTCAGAAAATGTATCTGCCCGGCTCCGAATTCATTCTTCAGGCGGGCAAACGCGACTTTCGCAAAGTCGTTTTAAAAAACGCATAACGGGTTGTAACGGATATAAGGAGACAATATGTCGCAGATGATTCAATTGAAGCTTCCTGATGGCAAAATAATCGAAATCGAACAGGGCGCAACCGTTCAGGATGCAGCCATGAAAATCGGTCCCGGCCTGGCAAAGGCCGCTCTTGCCGGCAAAATAAACGGAAAACTCACCGACCTGCGCGCGCCCTTGCGCGAGTCTGCAGATCTTGAAATTGTTACCGGCAAATCTCCGGAAGCCCCGGAAGTCTATCGCCACTCGATGGCCCACATTATGGCTGAAGCGATTTTACAGCTTTTCCCGGAAGCTCAGTTCGGCATTGGTCCGACGATTGAAAACGGTTTTTACTACGATTTCCTGCTTCCCCGGGCGCTGACTGCCGATGATCTTGAAATCGTCGAAAAGAAAATGAAAGACGTCATCGCTTCGAAAACTCCGTTCGAAAGACGTGAAGTTACCAAAGACGAAGCCTTGGAAATGTTCAAGGAATTCAATCAGCCATTTAAACTTGAGTTGATTGAAGAACTCGAAGATCAGACAATAACCGTCTTCTCTCAGGGCGGCTTTGTCGACCTGTGCCGCGGACCACATGTGCCGGATTCGGGTGCGGTTAAGAATTTCAAGCTGCTGAGTATTGCCGGAGCCTACTGGCGTGGTGACGAAAAACGGCCGATGCTGCAGCGCATTTACGGCACTGCCTTCGGCAGCAAAGAAGAACTTAAAGAGTATCTCGATCGTCTTGAAGAAGCGAAAAAGCGGGATCACCGCAAGCTCGGAAAAGAGCTCGATCTGTTTTCGACCCAGGAAGAAGTCGGTCCGGGGCTGGTGTTCTGGCATCCTAAAGGCGCGAGAATCAGACACGAAATCGAATCATTCTGGAAAGAAATGCATTATCGCAACGGCTATGAGCTGATGTATACGCCGCATATCGGTCAGAGCTGGCTCTGGGAAACCAGTGGCCACCTTGATTTCTACAAGGATTCGATGTACAGCCCAATGGAAATCGATGGCGCAGATTACTTCATCAAGCCGATGAACTGCCCGTTCCACATCATGATATACAAATCGCAGGTGCGCTCTTACCGTGATCTGCCCTTGCGCTGGGCTGAGCTCGGCACCGTTTACCGCTATGAAAAAAGCGGGGTTTTGCATGGATTGCTGCGAGTGCGCGGTTTCACACAGGATGACGCGCATATCATCTGCACACCCGAACAGATCGAAGACGAAATTCGCGAAGTTTTGCGTTTCAGCCTTTCACTGTGGAAAGCTTTCGGTTTCGAAAGCATCAAAGCTTATCTTGCCACCCGACCGGCCAAGGCTGTCGGCGATGAAACCCGCTGGAATCAGGCTATCGAAGCTCTGAATCGGGCGGTTGACGCAGAAGGCCTTGAGTGTGAAGTTGATGACGGCGGCGGCGCTTTTTATGGCCCCAAAATTGATCTTAAAATAAAAGACGCGATTGGCCGTGAATGGCAGATGACCACGATTCAGTTCGATTTCAATTTGCCTGAGCGCTTTGACATGACCTATGTCGGTTCTGATGGTAACCGTCATCGCCCCTATATGGTGCATCGCGCCCTGCTTGGTTCGCTTGAACGTTTCTTCGGAGTTTTGGTTGAGCACTATGGCGGCGCAATGCCGGTCTGGCTGTCGCCGATTCAGGCAAGAGTCATGCCTATTTCCGATAAACAGGCCGACTATGCCCGTGAAATCAACAAAAGGTTGCGTGCCGCCGGAGTCCGCTCGGAGCTTGATGATCGCAGCGATAAAATCGGTTACCGCATTCGCCAGGCTCAGCTTGAAAAGGTTCCGTTCATGATCATTCTTGGTGATCAGGAGAGTGAAAACTCGACGATAACCGTGCGTTTGCGCAATGGTGAGAACCTCAATCAGGTAAAACTTGAAGATTTCGTTAAGGAACAGGAATGGAAAAAGCTGTAACTCTTAGCTTGCAGGATGTCGGTGATCTGATTTTCAGAATCATTCAGCGCTACCTGTTTCGCAAGAACACTGATGTCGGCATGGATGTCACCATTCAGGCCGGGCCACTTCAGGAAACTCTCGTATTAAGACTTCTTGACAATACGCATCTTCTGGTTAAGACCTTTCCGCATAAGAATTACTCTCACGAGCTTGTTTACCGAATCGAGGTTTACAAGACCCGTGAGGGTGATATGCGCGGCAACAAGATTGCATTCATGGAAGC
>CAZTHA010000108.1:0-11921 GCA_964613435.1 uncultured bacterium | reverse complement strand
TCTCGAAATTTCACCGCCGGCCGTCGTTCAGGGCGAAAAAGGCCACAGATTCATCTCCCAGCCCGGCGAATGGGGCAAAAGCGTTACCAGATACGATTTGCGCTACAATCGCGCTGATAACTGCCGCCTGCAAGTTGAAGCCGCAGCCCTCGTGCCGATGAGCAATGATATTCCCGAAGATGAAAAAATTAAAAAGGTCGCTCAGGGCCTGTGGGAACAGATCCAGGTCAAGGTTAACATTCCGCTGGGCAAAACCGAAGTTTATCTCAATGGCGATCGAACCGCGATTCGTACTCGTGAAACGAACCTGGGTAACCTGGTTGCCGACTGCATCGCCAAGACCACCGGTTCTGAAATTGCTTTGATCAATGGCGGTGGTATCCGCAGCTCGATTGCGACCGGCACGGTTACTATCGGTGATTGTCTCAATGTTCTGCCTTTTGATAATTACCTGATCAAATTGACCATGCCAGGTCACGCTTTGATAAAGGTTTTTGAACAGGTTCGCAATGCCATGGCGCAGGAGTCTGGTTTTGGCGGATTTTTGCAGGTTTCGCGCGGCCTGGAAGTTAAATATGAGCAAAATTGTGTAGTGGTAAACTTCAAGGGACTGCCAATCGATGATGAACAATCTTATGTCGTTGCGACCAATGATTTTCTGTCTGGTGGCGGAAACGGCCTGACCGGTTTCATCGATGCCGAGATTGCCGAATCGACCGGTATGCTGGCTGCCGATGCCTTCATTCGCTACATCAAAGAAAACCCCGAACTGGCGCCGGTTGAGGAAGGGCGAATCGTCGTGAATTTCAAGCTTCCGACCATGAAAATGCCTAAAGGTTTGCTTAAAACAATTCCGCAATCCTTCTAGCCCCAAATTGTACAAAAGCTCGCTGAATTTTTCGCACGTTGTCATGCTCCGGCTCGACCGGGGCATCGCTAAAACACGGTCTTTGACTGGATTGCTTGATTCCGGGGCCGAAGCGCGTTGGGCGATGAAAGTTTGGTGTTACTCTTGCTCAGTGCGAAGATGCGTTGCGCTCGAGTTTTCTGACCGGTTTTTCATCTTTTTCGGCACTGGCCCTTGAAATTGAATCCTGCCAGCTGCCAAGCCAGAATCTTGTTGCCGTAAGCGGCCAGCTGGCAAAAAGATTAATCAGTTCTGCCGTTGAAACATGGGTGTTCCATTCTTTGCTGAAAGGGCTGGCGAAAGAGCGAAATGGAAGTTCTTCGGCGAGCCTGGCCAGCCCTGCACCAGTAACAACCGTGTCGGCCGCAGCCTCTGGGGCAACATCTTCGACCAATGCCAACAATGAAAACAATGCTTTGCGGAAAAGTGCCAGCTCGGCCCGCAGACCCAGCCCGCCAAATTCCACCGCCCGATCGAGTGTCGCAAGACACCAGTCGAAGCCTGGAAAAGAGCCGTTGCGAATCTGCAAAACCGCCCAGTTGCCGACTTCTTTGAGCTTCTGGCGATCGGTTGAAATGCCAAGTTGGGCAAGTGCCTGGGTTACCCCGCTGGCGTCGAGTTTCAGCCCGGCCATGAGCAACTGCAGCAATGAAACCCTTTCATTTTTTGGCAACTCGACCGAAAGGCTCCAGTCCAGCGGCACTATTCGGCCTTCTTCATCGAGAAAAATATTGCCACCATGCGGGTCGCCGTGAAAAATGGCCCAGGTTTCCCCCATCCAGAATGGTTTGGCAATGAGCCCATCGATGAGCTTTTCAGCAATCTTTTTTCTCGCCTGTGGCTCTTCAGGGATTGCCTCGCTGATTTTGCGGCCTTTGATCATGGTCATCGCCGTGACTTTATTGGAGCACCATGGCAGCAGCTCGGGAACATATACCTCTTTAACTTCTCGATAAAGCTCTTTGGCCCGTTTTAGATTGGCCTGTTCATGTTCGAGGCGAACTTCATCGGCTACGAGCTGGGCAGCGTCTGACAGGGGACCAGAAAATTCCAGGCGCGGCAGTTCGAGACGGTCACAGATTTTTTCCAGGGCAGCTCCAAGACCTGGCCATAGCTCAAGTTCTTCTTGCAGCGCTTCTTCGGCCTCAGGCCTGATAACCTTGAAAACACCTTCGGTTTTTTGCCCATCTGGATCAGTGTGAACGAAGGGAATGACCACGGCAACGCTCGCTTCCGCAAGCGGTTTTTCGGCGAGAACTATGTTTTTTAAATCAATGCCTTCCTTTTCCAGTAGCTCAAGAACCATTTCCCGCGTATAAACCGGCTTGAGCATCTCAAGATTCTGAAGTCGCTGGCGCAATTCGGCATCGAGGCGTTTGTCGCGGGCAAGAACCTGCCCGAGTTTATGCAGGGTCGGACAGCGTCGCAAAACATATTCGAGTCTGGTTGCTGCATTTGCAAAAGGGCCTAGTCCAATTTGATCCTGCAGTATCTTTTGCTGTCGTTCTTCATTGAGCTGGCGCAGAAACCAGGCCAGCCCCTCGGCGACAAAGGGTTTCCATTTTTCATAGCAGTCGGGAACGAGGCTGTTCAAATCGAGGCTGGCGAATAGTGAGCTCCAATCCATTCTTTTACTCCCTACAGGTAAAACTTTGTTTGCTGCATTGTAGCAAAAAGCATCGGCAAAAATCAATAGGATTGCCAGAAAAATTTTGCAAATGCAAAAAAAGACAGCTGATGGCAGCAGATGGTAAAATCTGAAAAAAAATGGAGAATTGCAATGATTGAAATTAAAGCTTTATATGATTGTCCTGAAGTCATTCCAACTATCTGTGCCTGGCATCATGAAGAATGGGCCTACCTCAATCCCGGGCGCCCTCTTTCCAATCGAATTGATGAAATGCAGGAGCATCTTGAAAAAAAAGACGTTCCGGCAACCTATGTTGCTTTTATTGATGGCAAACCGGTTGGTTCAGCTTCGGTGCTCGTATCGGATATGCCTGAGAAGCCAGATTTGACACCATGGCTGGCCAGCGTTTACGTTCTTCCGACCTGTCGACATCAAAATATCGGCCGAAACCTGGTTCAGAAAATAATGGATCATGTGCAAAACGCCGGCATAAAAAGGTTTTATCTCTACACGCCGGATCGCGAGCACTTTTACCGGCACCTCGGCTGGGAAACCATCGAAAAGCTTGAATATCACGGGGCCAACGTGACATTAATGAAGTTCGACCGGTAAATTGTGGTTTTTGTTTAAACTCGCCGGCAAAATGTAGTATAGTATTGGAAAATTAAAGGGACGCCACCGGTTTTTTCAGCCCTGATCAAGGGTATGCGGTAGAAACTAAAAATGCGTCTCTGCAGGAAAGGTGGTTATTTATGAGTCTTTCTGAAGACCTCAAGCAAAGCATCAGAAGCAACCTGAAAAAAGTTGTTGGTCAGGGTGCAGAATATGTCGATGCACGCTTCTACAATCATGATGATTCCGAAACTCTTCTTTTTTACGATGGTAATCTTGAGGCTAACGACACTTCATTCGAGAGTGGTCTTGGGGTAAGAGTACTTTGGGGCGGCGCATGGGGCTTTGCCGCTACCAGCAATATTGCCGAAATCGAACTTTGTTTCGAACAGGCGAGAAAAAATGCAGAAACCGCATCCCGGCTGGTCAGACTGCCTTTGAAGATGAGCCCGAAACCTCCTCACATCAGCAAGTATGCTTCTCCGATCAAAACCGACCCTTTCATCGTGCCGCTGAAAGACAAGCTTGACTTTCTTATGGCCATCGATGAACGCCTGAAAGCTGACTGGATCTTCAAGCGCTACGTCTACGCTGAATTTCAGAAGAAAAACAGCTATTTCTTCAATAGCGAAGGCACCGAAATTGACAAGCAGCTGACCAACGTTTTTGCAAAAATGATGGTTATGGCTCTTGATGATGAAGGACAAATGCAGCGCCGCAGCCAGGATCTGTTCACCACCGGCAAGGGCACTCGCGGTTATGAAATGCTGACCCAGCCCGAACTTTTCAGTGGCCATGCTGAAAGAATTAAAGAAGAGCTTTCGCAATTGATCAAGGCCGAAGCCATGGAATACGGCCGTCGGTCGGTCATCCTCCTGCCTGGCCAGGGCTTTTTGCAGGTTCATGAAACCATCGGCCATCCGCTCGAACTCGACCGAATTCTCGGCTATGAGCTCTCCTATGCCGGGGGCTCTTTCGTGAATCTTGACTCGTTTGGCAAACTGCAATATGGCAGTGAAAAACTCAATGTCAGCGCTTTCGGCGGCATCGCCAATTCCCCGGGCTCTTTTGGTTTCGACGATGAGGGCTCCCCCGAGCGTGATTACCTGCTCATCGATCAGGGAGTGCTGGTTAATGCCCTGACTTCGCGGCCGATGATTCATGAAGCCAACGAAGTTGCCGGCAGGGAAGTGTTTGCTGACGTCAGCGGCGGTTGTGCGCGGGCTACTGCCTTTTACCGGGCACCCATCGATCGCATGACCAATGTCAATATTTTGCCTGGTAACGATGGAACTCTCGAAGATATAATCGCCTCGACTGAAGATGGCGTGATACTCGACAATCCGACCTCATGGTCAATTGGTTCAAATCGCGAGCACTTTCATTTCGGTTGCGAAATTGCCTGGGAAGTCAAGAATGGCAAAAAAACAAGAATACTTAAAAATCCCACGTATCAGGGACACACAGTAGAATTCTACAATTCACTTTCAGCGGTTGGCGATGCCTCAACCTGGGTGGTCTGGCAGGTCGACAACTGCGGCAAGGGCGAACCAAATCAGGTGATGCAGCTGGCGCATGGGGTGCCGGTTATCCGCTTTGATAATGTAATTACCGGAGAAAGGAAATAAGCAATGATAGAAAACAAAATTCGTGAAATTTTCTGTCAGGTACGAGATAAGGCTGCCGGTAAAGGCATTTGCGCCTCGTTTTCCCTGCATCGTGAAAAGAGCCATTTGATGCGAATTGGCAACAATTCTGTGTCGCTGAATACTTCTGAAAACCTTTGCCGCCTCGATATTGAAGTTATCAATGGTCGCAGAACCGGTTCTCACACCCAGATGGGTGACATAGATTCGGTGGAATATCTTGAAAAAGCGCTGAATCTGGCGGTTGAAAAGGCTGCGGTTGCCAGTGAAAAGGATTACGCCCCAATTCCGGTATGCGTTGAAGGCAATGTCGATGAGGCAGACCAGTATGACGCCGCTCTTGAGAAGCTCGACCCGGCTTTCAAGGCAGATGGTTACCAGAAAATCATCTCAGAAGTCGGCGAAAAATATAATTTTTCCGGCTCATGGTCAAGCGGCTCGGTAGAGAACTATCTGGTATCGACCGAGAATCGCAATGAGGCCTATCATATCAGCACCGACCAGGATTTCAACATTGTCCTGAAGCATCCTGAAAAGAAGTGGGAGCTGATTGAAAAGCAGACCGGCTGGCGCAAGGATGACTTTTCGGCCGAACAGGCAATTGCCAATTTCAAGGCTCTGTTGCCGACTTATGAGCATGTCCCCGGCTTTAAACCGGAACCGGGCGAATATACAGTCGCTTTTGGCGCAAAAGCCCTTGCAGAAATGGTCATGATGGCTAAATACACCGGATTCTGGGGTAGGGGCTGGGAAGAAAAACAGGGCTGGACCAGCCAGAACAAACCCGGCGACAAGATTCTCGGCGAAAATTTCACGCTTATTGACGACCCTGAGTCAGACCAGACATACCGAATTGGTTTCGATTTTGCCGGCAAGCTGCGAAAACGTTTCCCCGTCGTTGAAAACGGCGTTTTGCAGGGTTTTATGTATGATGCTTCAACCTGTGCCAGGTATGATAAGCCACAAACCGGACACTCGGCCGGTTCGATCAGTCTGGTCATGCAGCCCGGTTCGGATAGCGATAACCTGCTTGAAGCGGTAAAAGATCTTGGCCGGGTTCTGGTTATTCCGGCCCTGCATTATATGAATATTCCCAATGCCAGTAAGGGCATTTTTACTGGTTCAAGCCGTTTTAACGCGCTGCTCGTCGAAAATGGCAAGATCGTTTCGCCGATTTTCTCTTCGCGGGTAACTGACACTTTTATGAGCGTTTTCAGTAAGATGGTTAGGATTTCACGCCAGGGCAAATCGATCAATCTCTCGAACACCTACGGTCGGCGCATGCCGGTTGCTTATTCGGTGCCCTCATTCATTGTCGCCGAAAAAGTTAAAATTACCGATAGTGCCGATTCATTCTAAAACCGCCATGAATTCAAGACCCCGCAGTTCTCGACTTTTTGCCGGATCTGCGGGGTTTCTTGTCGTGCTGGTTCTTTGGCTGGGCATTCAGCCGGGTTATTGCCTGTTTAGCAAGGTCTCGGGGTATGAATTGGTCGGGCTCGGGTCTGGCCGAACCATCAGGCTTTTCTATGCAAAGCCTGAAAAAATGTCGGCTGACACCCCGGTATTGTTCGTTTGTCACGGGGTAAAGCGCAACCCGGAAAAATATCTTGAGGTCTGGCAGAAATATCAGAAAGATCTCAATGTCATTCTTGTCGCGCCCGAATTCAGCAAAAAGGAATTCCCCAAAGGCCGTGATTACAATCAGGGCAATCTCGTTGCCGCCGACGGCAGTTTGCATCCTGAAAAACAATGGTCGTTGGCGGCGATTGACGAAAGTTTTTTAATTTTGAAAATGTGTCTGGGCTTGAAGGCCGATGGCTACATGATCTATGGCCATTCAGCCGGGGGGCAGTTCGTGCATCGCCTCGCCATTTTCATGCCGGAAACATTTGCCAAAATTTGCGTGGCCGCGAATCCCGGTAGCCTGACCTTTCTCGGTAGTCTGGCTTCTTATCCTTACGGTCTCCCCGCCGGGGTTGATGAAGCTCAGATCAAGAAGGCTTTGCAGCGAAAGCTGATTCTTCTTTCCGGGCTTGAAGACATAGATTCGAACCATAAGCATCTCAACAACAGCCCGTCGGCTAAAAAGCAGGGCTCTAACCGGCTCGAACGTGGCCGGAACTTTTTCGAGGATGCCCGAAAGGTTGCGCAGAAACTGAATGTTGAATTCAACTGGCAGAGAATCGAAGTCCCTGGTGTTGCCCACTCTAATAAAGGCATGGCAAGCGCCGCCGCCGAAATTTTTCAAAGCATTCTTCAGCAAAAAAGTCCTTGAGAATTAACCGATAAAGACACCGCAGTTAAAGTTGAAACTATTTTATGCAGCAAACAGACAGCCAAATAATCAATCGGGTATTTAAAATTTCCATGCCGGCTATGGCCGGTTTTCTCGGTCTGATTCTTTTCGATATCGTCGACATCTACTGGATCGAGAAATTGGGCACCAATGCCGTGGCCGGAGTAGCTTCGGCAGGCTTTATCGTCTGGGCGCTTTACTCGCTGATGCAGATTACCGGCTCAGGCTGCGCATCTATGGTTGCTCAGTTCGATGGTGCCGGCAAAAGGCGCTATGCCTGGCAGGCAGTAACGCAAGCCAGCTGGCTCAGTCTGCTTATATCATTACTTATCAGCCTGGCGCTGATTCCTTTGATTCGCAAACCATTTCAATGGATGGGACTCGAACCGGCAACTCTTGAAATGGCTGCCGAGTATTTTCTCATCATTCTTTACGGATTTCCGGTGATTTTTCTCGACATGCTGTTCGGTAACGTTTTCAACGCCTATGGCGATAATAAGCTGAGCAACGCCATCATGGTCTTTTGCCTTGGGGTTAACATCGCTCTCGATCCGTTGCTGATGTTCGGGTGGTATGGTTTCCCAGCCATGGGAACCGCCGGCGCCGCTTTGGCAACAATTATAAGCCACGGCCTGTCTTTTGTCATGCGCCTTTACCTTCTCCGCCGCAAAGGCTATATTGCGCCAATTTTATCGTTTTTCAAATTCAAAACCTTTTATTATCGTCGGTTAATCAAGATTGGTCTGCCGAACGCCGTCACCAGCATGATCTGGTCATTAGTCTACCCGTTTCTGGCAAGATTGATAACCCCTTTTGGCATGACGCCACTCTCGGCAATCGGTATTTGCCACCGCCTTGAGAGCGTGCCTTATTTCACTGCCACTGCATTTGGCATTGCCATGACCTCGATGACCGGCAACGCTGTCGGTCGAAAATCGGTTGCCGAAGTTGATCGAGTTTTAACGGCGGGATTAAGGCTGACCACTTTTATTCTTCTGCCCTATATTTTGCTGTTTCTTCTAAAGCCTCACTGGCTGATGAGCTTTATGAGTGATGATCCGGCCTTGATCGCCCATGGCGCAGAGTATCTTTTCATCATCGGTTTGATGGAAATATTCATGGGTTGGGAAATGGTTGTAGGCGGTGTCTTTACCGGGCTGGGCATTACACTGCCAACATTGCTGGTCACTTTGCCATTGACCATCGGCAGAATTCCGGCGGCCTGGTTTCTGGCTTACTATCTCGACCTTGGGGTTAATGGCATCTGGTGGGCGATCAGTCTGTCATCCCTTGGCAAGGGAATCGGTCTTTACCTGCTTTACAAGTATTTACGACCCACTCTTCAGGCGCAAAAATAGTTTTTATTTTTTTCATATAATCGTATACTGATTGAAATGAAGAAAAATGAGGTGACAAGCACCGCAAATGTCGTCATTTAAAAAGATTGTTTTGTTGGTCTTGCTGGCGTTTGTTGCGATGCCAATTTTTGCCCAGACCGAAAGCAAATCTGCGCAAAAGGTATTCGCAAGCGGATGTGAGATCGATTATCCTCCCTTTTGCCTGGTTACCTCTGAAGGTGTGGCAACGGGGTTTTCTGTCGAATTGTTGAATGCCGTTCTGGCCGAAATGAATTGCTCGGCAAGCTATGAAACCGGCGTTTGGGGAAATCTCAAGGCCAAGCTCGAACATGGCGATCTCGAAGTTCTTCCGCTGGTTGGGCGAACTCCCGAACGTGAAATGACGATGGACTTTTCGGTTCCATATATGACCCTGCAGGGTTGTCTGGTCGTCAGAGAAACTAATGATGAAATTGCCACCATCTACGACCTTAAAGAAAAAGAAGTTGCGGTGATGAAAAATGACAACGCCGAAGAATTCATCGATCGCAATAACTATGGTTTCATCAAAGTGACTTATCCGACTTTCGCTGAAGCTCTGCAAAACCTGGCAAATGGCAGGCACGACACGATAATTCTCCAAAAGATGGTCGCCGTTAAGCTAATCAAGGATCTTGGCATTACCAACCTGAAAATTTTGAACTATAATGTGCCGGGTTTTCATCAGGATTTTTGTTTTGCTGTTCCAGAAGGGCAGAAAAACAACCTGGCAATTTTGAATGAGGGGTTGGCGAAGGTTATTGCCAATGGCACCTATGATGTTTTACACGCCAAATGGTTTGCCGATCTAGAAATAGCAAATGACCCAAAAATCATTGTCGGTGCTGATCTAAATTACCCGCCATTTGAATTCATTGATGAAAATGGCAATCCGGCCGGTTTCAATTACGATTTGATGGTTGCTGTTGCCAGCGCCACGGGCATGAGGCTTGAATTCAAACCAGATTTGTGGACCAAAACGGTTGATAAGCTTGAACATGGACGGATAGACATGATTCAGGGCATGTTTTACTCGCCGGATCGTGCCGCCAGGTTCAGCTTTTCTGCGCCCACCATCGTTAGTCATTGTGTTGCCGTCGTTCGCAAGAATATTATCGAGCCACCGCATCGACTTGAGGATCTGGCAAGACTGAAACTTGTCGTTGAAGAAAACGATATCATGCATGATTTTGTGCGTCAGAAAAATCTGGCCTCGAACACTATTGCCGTTGTCAGTCAGGAAGCAGCATTGCTTGAAGTGGTCGCCGGACGTCGGGACTGCGCTCTGGTTTCGCGCATGGCCGCGGCCTGGCTGATAAGAAAAAACTCCTGGACCAGCCTTGAAATGGCTAAAGATCCTTTGCTTTCGCCAAAATATTGCTTTGCTACCCGGCAAAACCGCAGGGGACTGCTTGCGAAACTCAATGAGGGGTTAAAAATCGTTGCAAACTCCAGTGAGTATCATCGAATCGTCGAACGCTGGTTTGGGGTCGAACAGGATTCCGCCCGGGAGTTTAAAAAACTGCTGCGCTATGTTCTGATAATTACTGGTCCTCTTATTCTGGCATTGTTCATTTTCTTTTTCTGGTCCTGGTCCTTAAAACAGCAGGTTTTGAAAAAAACCGAGGATCTGCGAAAAAGTGAAGAGCAGTTTCGTTCTTTAATCGAGGGAGCTCCATTCGGTATTTTTGTCCAGACCAGGGGCCAGTTTTCTTACCTAAACCAGAAAATGCTTGAGCTTTTTGGTTTGCAAACTTCGGCAGACTTGCTTGGCAAACCGGTTATCGATTCTTTTAGCCCTGATTTTCAAGTCGAGATCAGCCGAAGGATTCTGCAGTTGAATTTCGAACAAGTTGCGCAGGAGCCGATGCGTAATTCTGTCTTGCGATCTGATGGAAAGGCTTTACCGGTTGAAGTTTCTGCTGTTCCCACTCTTTTTGCCGGCGAAAATGGCGCGCTGGTATTTGTTCGCGATATTTCCCATCAGCTCGAACTTGAAGCGAGGCTGATGCAGTCTTCGAAAATGGAAGCGGTTGGGCACCTGGCCGGAGGCGTGGCTCACGATTACAATAATATGCTCAGCGTCATTCTCGGCTATGCTGAACTTGCCTTGTTGCGGGTTGGGCAAAATGACCCGCTGCATCAGAATCTTACGGAAATATATGCGGCAGCGAACCGGTCGGCAGATATCACTGCCCAGTTGCTGGCCTTTGCCAGAAAGCAGATCGTAACCCCAAAAGTATTGTTAATCAATCAGAATATTGAAGGCATGCTGAAAATGCTGAGCCGCCTCATTGGTGAAGATATTAAACTTACCTGGGAGCCTGGCCAGGATTTATTCCCGATCAAAATCGACCCGGTTCAGCTCGACCAGATATTGGCAAATCTTTGTGTGAACGCACGCGATGCAATTTCCGGCAGCGGAGAAGTTAAAATATCCACCAGAAACCGGGTTTTCGATCGGGCTGACGACGAAAACGGCATTGCTGCGGGTAAATATGCTGTTTTGACCATTTCGGATAACGGCTGCGGAATGACTGATTTAATCAAGGAAAAGATTTTCGAACCCTTTTTCACGACAAAAGAGCTTGGTCGCGGAACCGGTCTTGGGTTGGCCACAGTCTATGGGATAGTTAAACAGAACAACGGCCATATAATCGTCAACAGTTCTCCGATGGAAGGAACCTCTTTCAAGATTATTTTTCCGATTGCCCAGCCAGAAGAAATTGATGTTCAATCTAGGGTTGTCACCGATGTGCCCAAGGGGAAAAATCAGACGATATTGCTTGTTGAAGATGAGGAAGCAATTTTGAAACTTACCCGCAAGGTTATCGAGGGCTTCAATTATCGGGTAATTGCTGCAAATCGTCCTTCTATAGCTCTGGAGATTGTCAAAGACAGCGATCAAAAGATCGACCTGCTGGTAACCGATATTGTCATGCCAGAAATGAATGGAAAAGAATTGTATCAGGAAATAAAGAAACTCCGCCCGAAACTCAAGGCTCTTTTTGTTTCAGGCTATACGGCCGAAATTATTGATGCGGATGAATTGCAGGGCCCCGACGTTGATTTTATCGAGAAGCCTTTCGCAATTAAAGAGCTTGCGCGTAAGATCAATGAAGTTATCATGAGAAAGGATTGATTTCAGTTTTGAAACAAAAATTTGAAATAATTCTGGTTTTAATTTTTCTTTTTTCATTTTCAGCTTTTGTTGGCCAAGCCAAAGCCGAACTTCAGCGAGTTGAGATCGGAGTTTATGTTCTTGATATTGCCCACCTCGATGTCAAAGAGAGTGAATTCTTTGCCGACTTCTACATCTGGTACAAGGTTCCCCTTGAGAGCTCATGGCAACCCAAAAACATCGAGTTTATGAACGGAACCATCGAGAAAGCCACCGAATTGACCGCCTCCGAGAACAAAGTCGGCAAAAAATACTGGATTCAAAGAGTCA